>DAOVBM010000062.1 GCA_030670545.1 Candidatus Woesearchaeota archaeon | reverse complement strand
CCTGCTGTTGCAGATTCAAATTTCTGAAGAATGTCTCCGAACCAGTTCCAGTCGCTGCCATGCTGCGCTTTTCTCATATCACTTTTCATCTGGTCTAATTGCTTTTTAAACACTTGAGTCTCCACATCATATACAAATTCAACAAGCTTGCCGTCAACTTCTTGATATAGATTTATTGTACCCCAAAAACCTGTTTCTGCATAAACATCCTCAGGATAAAATGGATAATTCTCTGGCCCAAAAGAGGTAATCTTATACATATCCTTCTCAGAATCCCATTCCATATTTGTCCTGGTATGTATCTTATCAATCTTTCTTTCAATCCACTTTGTGTGAAGATTATTACTTGCTCTTCCTTCTGCGGTATAACTAGTTCCGTGGACATAGCCTACTCTTAATCCAACACAATCTGCGCAGCCTTCGTATTTTATATATTCATCCTTACCATCGACCTGTCTGTGGACCTCCATTTTCGACCATGTGCCTTTCTTAGGATCAATCAATGTCTGCACAGCAGTTGCTGGCTTACCATCAGATGTATAAGCATAAGCCCTTGTGTTTCCTGTTTGAGCATAATTTTCATTAAGAGTAACTTTGCCCAAATTGCCGCCCATCTCTTTATTAAGAGCATTCAATGCATTGAAGGTGTCTTTAGTTATATCTTTAGAAGTGATTTTAGATTCTTTAGGATTAGGAATTGTTACTACATCATCTCCAGATTTAAGTGTAATTGGACCATCTTTAACAGATGTGATTTCAATGCCTTCTTTTAGCTCTCTTGTTGTGTGTGTTTTTGTGTTTTCGATTCCTGTAATCACACCATTCTTGACAGTAAACTTCAAATTTCCTTCCGTTGCCCCATCATAGATATCAGCATCTGTTATTCGGTTGATAGGAGTCCCAAGCTTGGCATTTTTTGCTTTGTATTCTGGAATTTTCTTAATGTCTGATTCTGTTCCTCCTAATCCAATCACATCATCTTTTAATTTCTCATATGGTCCTTTTAAAGTTATAGAGTGACCATTAATACTAACAGTAGCTTGATGTGTTATTTCAGGTTGTTTCATTTCTATTGTTTCAGTTTTAGTAAGCTGATAACCATATTTTTCTAATATATCCTTTCTATTAGCATCTGTTGTGTCAATCACTGTGCCATCTGGAGCTTTCAAAAAGTATTTATTAATAGTCTCTGCTCCAAGCACAACACCAACTAACAAAACAATCATCAAGACCAAAATACATATTTTCATTTTCATCATTCTAGCTTTCTTCCTCTTCTTCTTCACCAAGAGCCTGCTCGCATGCGTCTTCTGCTACATTAAGATTTTCCCAGATAGGCTCGCACTGGGCGCCGCCAATTCCTAAATCACAGAGAGTAGTTGTCACAATATTAAAGAACTCTACAAGAGTGCATTGGCTGCACAATGGAGGAGCATTAGGCGCAATACAGATAGCTCTGCATGCCATACTTACAGCAAATCCTACAAATTCATAAGGATGGGAAAGCGCTTTCAATATATTCCTGCATATAGCGCTTATAGCTGAAGCAAACGGAATCAGATTAAATATCTCGCCCCAGACAAATTTGCAGTATGCATATGATCTCTGTGAAGTGCAGAGGCTTATTGGCATTCCCTGCTCTACCATCTCCAGGCAATTTATGTATATGCAGTCGATAGTCCTTGCTTTCTGCAGATTATAGATCACTCCTGGAAGGCATAAATACAGCATGCTTAACACAAGGCTGCTGGATGGGTTTGTATTGATATTACCAAAATAGTCGTCCCTGTCCTTACCTTTCTTTTCCCATTCTTCAGTGTATCCTGCTCCGCCTGTTACAGAACTTACAATATCCATAATATCATCCTTCCCGCTTGTATCAGTATGCCATGAATACGTGCAGCTCAGCATCCTGCAGTACTTTTGGGATTTCCTGTAAAATTCTGAGGTTGCTGTTTTGAATCCTTCAACAGTAGCTCCTGCAGCAGTTGCGCTTGGACAAGCCAAAGCAGCTAATGGAGAATTACATCCCCCAGCCTTTATGTCTTTTATTGTTGCCCATATCATCTGGATGCTAGCCCATGTATTGATAAGTTCGCATACCATCCTTCCATAATTCAATATCTTATTCAATGAACCAAGCCACTCTGCTTGTACAAGCCAGCTTTCCTTTGTCCTGTTTATCTCCTCTCCAACATTCTTATCAATAGTTCCTATTGGGTTGTTGAAATACTTTATCTCAAATGATGCATTGACATCAGGAGAATATATTATAGTCTGCTGCCCTTTGATGCCCCTTATCCTGAGCCTGCATGTTATCTTAAGCGCATCTTCCTCTTCAAGGGCTGCCTGGATAAGGTTGAATTTAATATACAGTGGGTATGCTGAGGATTGAGGAGTATTGATTGTATTGTAGTTATATACCTCCCATGGAGTTTCATAATCAAGGAACGCGACATGGCTTATTGCCTCTTCTTCATCCATTCCCTCACCTGCTTCTACTGGTGTATCAAAGCATTCTTCAACTGTAACATCAACAGGCACAATGCCTTGCTGAGAAGGCTGTAGATCCAGCACAAACCACATAAAAGGATTGTACAATGTTGTAATCTGCCTGTCTATTGCATCAGGTGAAGAAGAAGTTGTATAGATTTCCCATAGTGTCATCTCAGTTTCCTCAACTCCCATCACTTCGATAGGAATATTCTGATATGCAGGATTGCCTGCAGCATCACTGAAATAAAGAGAGATTGCTGTATTTTTATAATAAGGCACATCAATGACATCAGTCTCCCACTTGCATGTCCATAAGCTCAGTTCCCTGCTGCATGAAGGAATCTCATGGCCAGATTCACTGATTATAGAAGAGAAATCACCATAGACATCTCCAAGGGCATTCTCTTCATAAAGTTCTGCGGTTATCTCAAGGGAATCGCCTATCTGCACAAAGCTCCTGTTTGCAGAATAAGCGCCGCTGATTATCTTCACACTCACATTCACAATCTCAGGAGGAGTTGTATCCATTGTAAAATCAATAGAATAATTTGAAACAAAATGATTGCCGTATTTATCAGTGGAATCATCAAATATATATGCCTGGTATCTATTTTCCTGCAATGCTGACAGGTCAATTCCTGTAAAATTGCATTCCCATGACCCTGTAACAAGCTTGCTGCATGATGTTGGCTTTACAAAATAATTATCCATGCCTTTTGAAATATCACCTATATAAAGCCTTATATTATCCTTGTCAAGAATGGCATTCTCAACAATCCTTGCAGTGAATTTATTAGCCAATGGCCTTGCATAATTAATTCCTGCTGCAAATAATTCTGAATTCAGTGAAATCACTGAAGGCCCCTGCGTATCAATCCTCATCTGTATACTTGATGTCTTTGTGAAATCATTTCCTACATAATCCTCTCCGCCAAATACCAGAACAGCTGTCTTTGCAGTTGGAATATCAACAGTAATGTCCCATCTGCAGATTGTAATGCTGCCTGACTCTGTGCAGCTGTCAGTGAGAAGCGCAGATTCATAGCCAGGGTTAAGCGCAGACAGATCTGCTTCAACACTCTCCTCTATTATTGCAGGGCCTGAAAAATTAACAACAAGAACAACCTCCATTGGCTCTGGAACAAACCATTCAATTATATTCCCCTCACTGTCAAACATCTCTACAGAGTTTACAAATATCTCAGACAGTTCTGCTGTCAATGACCTTGACAAGGGTGGGGACTGCTGTCTCATCCTGTCATACACTATCAATTTAATTGTGTTAACTCCATCATTCAGAGCAGTGCCTTCGATGCTGATAGAACCCTCCCTATAACAGCTTGAAGTATTTATCATCTCAGTAATATAAGGAACAATCTGCTGGTTAATGTAAACCTCAATCCATCCAATCCCTGAGCAAGCATTGTCTGAATTTGTCGGATCCCTTACACTATAACTTACATCAAAGCTTGAGCTTCCTACAAGTGAAGGAACTACAAAATATGTTATGGACGGAGCAAGATCATCAAAAGCAACAGTTGCTGGCTCTGTGTCAACAAGATTTCCTCCATCATTATATAATTTAACTGTATATGTATGCGATGGTTTGTCCAGCAAAAAGCCTTCTGTAGGTATTGTAATGAGGCACTGGAATACTCTATCCGGATCAGGATTCCCACAGCTGTCAAATTGTATCTGGCCAAGCCTGAGCTGGCTTGCGCTTATATCTTCATCTCCAACAACCTTGGCATAAGCCTTTACAGTAAGATCGCTGCCTGTTTTCATAAAGCCTTCAATATAATTATCATCATATGTCTTTACAAGCCTTATGTCAGCCATTGCAGCAGAAGAGCAGAATGGAAACATAACTATTAAGCATATCATTAACATTGCTACTGATGGTAAACTTTGTTTATTCATTCTTGCTATCCTATATCTTATTTTTATCTGCTGTTTAATAAGTTTTCTTAAGTTTGTAAGTAAAAAGTCCGCGATTCAGGGAGCACCAGCATCATCAGTCAAAACTTAATCCTTTATCTTATTCTGCTCGTCGCGGGGGGAGGCCCCCTACGGGGACGCAGAGCCTTCTAATAACTCATCCCAAGTTTTGAAGATGCTTGTGCTCACTTACCTCTGACTTTTTACTTACTTAAGTTTTCTATTAAAAATCTGCCAGGCAAATTTTTAACCAAATACAGGCATTATCGCAGAAAGATGCTCCTGCGAAAGCTCATCTATCTTCTGCATCATTTCCATATCATTGAAATCAAGCTGGTTGAATGTTGCCGAATCAGGAGAGGATATTGCATAAAATGTAATTTTTCCTGCCATTATATCATTCCATGTTAGTGTTAAATTATATCTTGCTCCTCCTTCTATGAATGTTTCATTGAATTCATGAGGGCCTAATGTAAAGCATTCTTCTCCTTTAAATAATCCTCCCTCCACGCATTCCTCTACTGCTTTAAACACTACTGCCTTCCGTCCGGTTATATCAGGCAGATAGTACAAGAGGTCAATGCTTACTTCATAATTCCCTGGAACAAGGCCAGGATAAATCTCAACTTTACTATGAGTCCCATTGACTGAAGCAACAACACTAAAATCCTCTTCTTCATCAGATTCCTTTACCCTGTCAAGCCTGAGAAGCGCGGTCTCGTAAGGAAGGAGTTTTCTTGCCTCATCTCTGAACTGCCATGTGTAATTCACTCCTTCGCGAGTTGCAATCATGCTCTTGAGCATAGGCTTTTTAAGGATTGTAATATTTACAGGCATGTACCTGCTTAGATTGAACACAACAGTCTCGCCATTGCAAAGCACACTTGGATTGCTGCAGATATCAGCCATGCCGCACCTTACAGCAAGATTTTGAGGAATTGAGCTGTAGCCTGGTCTTGAAACTGAGAGAGTGCATCCTGAGCCGACACAAAAAGGCATATCTACATCTGCTTCTGCCCTTAATGTGACATTGTTATATTTTGCAACACCTAATGTGCATGATTCTGCGCCTGCTCCATATATCAGCAGGGCATCTTCTACAGGAAGTCCTGTCAATTCATCTATTGTAACAATTGTTATATTTGCGCATCCATTACCTGGGTTGCACATAAGCGATCCTGTAGGCGGAGCAACAATATCCCTGCCCTCCCCAGAACAGTTCAATGGTTTATTGTCCCTCACATTTGTCTCAAGGCCGAATATGAAATGGTATCCCTTATTATTAAGCGCATAAGGGTCATAGATGTCTATCTTTACAGGATATGATATATCGTGATAAAAAGAATACCTGTTTATTCCCAGAAAGCTGAACAAGCTGCCAATAAACTGAAGAGGACCTAATGAGACCTTCTCAGGTCCAAGCATATCTCCCTTTACACCCCTGCCAGTAATATCATAATATACAGGCCAGAAAGGAAGATATTCAAAATCAACTGAAAGGTCATAGTATGATGAATTTGTTGGGCTTTGATAAGCAAGCACTGCTTTTTGGTAAAATGCAGAAGGCCTTTCCCTGTAATTATCTGTTGCCCAGACCTGGAAAAAAGGGACATTGGGCGCAAGTATATTATTCACAAGAAGGTCTTTTGACTTTGTCTTTGACCAGTAAGCAGGAGCTGCCCCTGGATCAAAAGTGTTTGCAAAGCTTGGAGGCATGCCATCTTCCCTTAGCCCGAATGACGAGGCCTCTACAAGATCTATTGTCCATCTTTCAAGATAATGGAACTCCTGCTCCAGTTCAGTAATCCCCTCTGCAAGCTCATATATCAGCCTAAGATTAACAGGAACAACAGCATAAAAGCTTTCAAACTCTGATTTCACGCCGTTAGCATCAGCAGCTATAGGGTATTTAAGGCTTGCAAAGACATCACTCTGCCTGACAATAATATCTGACTTCAGGTTCCCTGCTTCTATATCAATACCCTTACCTCTAAAACTTAAGAAATCCCTTATACAGTATTGCAAATTTGATTCTATGTAACTATTCATCTGCGCCTCAATTGACTTTGGGCCGAACTCATTGTAAAGAGTAGGTTTCATGCTTGCGCACTGGCAGCCACTTCTGCAGTTATTGCTGCTCTTGAAATAGAGCCAGTAAGGCACTGCTGTTCTTGCATCATTCGGAAAAATATAGAAACCATCACCTTCAGTAGGCTCCATGTTATTGAAAACAAGCCCTGAATCGTCAGGTGAGATATAACCTCCATGTTTCCCAATTTCTTCAAGTCCGCGGACAGCTGTGTCATAAAGGCATTGCTGCACAAAAGATTGTATTGGTTGGAACTCTACTGGCACCTCTTCAATAAATTCTGTCAGTTCTGCTTTCTCTTCAGGTGAAGGAAGATATGTTATATAGATAAATGTTACAAGTGATATAAGAAGTATAATTCCAATAATGATAAAAAATGTTATCTGCGCTTTCTTGCTGAAGATTGTTTTGCTTAACAGAAAAGAATCACCTTCTTTTTTTGTCATCTTTTATATTACCTCTAAACCCCCCTGTCTATATAATCCATAGTTATTTATATATATATCTTTCGGTTGTAAATAAAAAGTCTGCTATTCAGGGAGCATTAGCATCATCAGTCAAAACTTAATCCTTTTCCTTATCCTGCTCGTCGCGGGGGGTTGTCCCTTACGGGGACGCAGAGCCTTCTAATAATTCATCCCAAGTTTTGAAGATGCTTGTGCTCCGTTACATTTGACTTTTTATTTACACGAAAAAAAGCAGAAAGCCTTGCCCTTTAGGGCGAGGATGAATGCTATTGCATTTTTGATTCCTGCTTTTTTTGTGTCCTAGAAATCCGTCTCGAAAATCCGGCGCAAGCCCAGTCCTTTAGGGCTGGGTAAGTCG
>DAOVBM010000080.1 GCA_030670545.1 Candidatus Woesearchaeota archaeon | reverse complement strand
GTTAAAAGGCCTGATTAAATCAACAATATTCTCATGATGCCTTGCGATTGAAACAAAATCTTTTGCGTTATCGATTATATCATGCGCCTCAAGTTGAATTCTCCCTCTCTTAAAGCTCCTTAATGCGCTAGTGACAATCTTCTTATTTTTGGCAAGACAGCATAGTTCATCAACTTTCATATACACTGGATTCCATCTGTCAGGATCACCCATCTTCATCTTGGTCATATCATCTATAAGAGGGAATAGCGCATCACTACTATCAATAAACCTGAATACCTTATCAGGATTCAGGTATATGCCTTTCAAATCAGTAGAAAAGCCGAATCCAATGTCAGTGTATGTGAAATAACTAAGACCTCTTGATTTGAGATTGTCCATAAAGCCAATAACCTCATCACCTCTTTCTGCAATCTTAATAATATCATCAATATATTCAAGTTCAAGATTCCTATCATTACAAGCACGATGAGATTTGCGATGCCCTTTTTCAGCCATCTTATTAAGAAAATCATACACCCTGTCCTGGTTCTCAGCAATTTTTATGATATTAGCTGAATACCTGAAAAGATGCTGGCTATCTATCTTGTCAAATACAGAATCAGGCAATTTCTTGAATCTTGTCAGCATAGTATAGACCTTTTCATGGTTTGAGACAAGAGTATCAAGTGACTCTACTACCTTTTCAAATTCAATCGGGCCCATTGTAAAGCCAGAATAAGGCAGGCTAATCTTCTTATTGCCATAGAACTTCTGGATTTGGTTTAAGAATCCTGCTGCTTTTTTGGAAAAGATATTTTCGAGTATTGTTTTTTTAGCCATTATATCACTCCCCTGATGATAATTAAGTTGGATAAATAATTGGATATAAAAACATTTCTATTATAAAGTAGTAATCTTCGTAAGAATGTACCTCCTATAATGCTGTATGCTGTTTTATTGACTTTATGCTGAACATTGATATGAATATCATGAAATTAAACAGCACAATTGTTCCAGATGCAGCAAAATCAAACATATATGCAATCCCCAGTCCGCAGATGACAGATATTACAGCGAATATTGCTGACATTATCAGCGCCTGCCTAAAATTCCTTGAGACCTGAAGCGATGCAGCTGCAGGCATGATTATTAAAGCTGATGCAAGCAATAGCCCGACTACGCGCATTGAAGCTACAACAGTCACTGCTGTAAGCATGATGAGCAGTGTGTTTAGAAAATTAACCTTTACTCCTGATGCCTTTGCAGACTCTTCATCAAATGTCAGATAGAACAGGTCTCTGTAATTGAGTATTATAACTGTTATGACAATTAAAGCCAGGCCAATTGAAAGCATAACCTCGGCTGTGCTTATAGCTAGTATATTCCCGAAAAGGTAGCTGAGTATATCAACATTGAATCCATGCGCTGCGCTTGCTATGAATACTCCAAGGCCCATGCTTGCATGGCTGATTATGCCTATTGATGTATCTCCATGCATTCTTGCTTTCTCTTTCAGCTTGAGTATACCTAATGCAGCCAGTACAGCAAATATCATGGCTGTCACAAAAGGCATTACTTTTGTAAGCATACCTACTGCAATGCCTCCGAATGATATGTGGGCTAAGCCGTCTCCAATCAGCGCATACCTTTTCAGCACAAGAAATACTCCCAGAAGCGAGCATGCTATTGATATTACAATGCCTGTTATCAGGGCTCTTTGCATGAATCCGTATTGTAATGCTTCAATTATCATTTTTCAATGCCTGTGGCAGATTAGGTGCTTCTCCTGTGTCAGGAACTGCTGAGCTATCTTTGAGCTGCAGAACTCTTCATGGGTTCCATGGAACACAAGCTTCTGGTTAAGGCATGCTACTTTGTTTACATATCTTGTTATTGTTCCTATGTCATGCGATATAAGTATTATGCTCATCTTCTCAGTTTTGTTCAGCAGGTCAAGGAGTTTGTAGAATCTGGACTGTGTCTGCTGGTCAACTCCTGTTGTAGGCTCGTCAAGTATAAGCAGATCAGGCCCTGTAGCTATGGCTCTTGCGATGAATACCCTCTGCTGCTGGCCGCCTGAAAGCTCGCCTATCCTCCTGTTCTCAAACTTCTTCATGTCAACCAGTTTAAGGCACTTGTTTATGATTGCATTGTCGTGCCTGGTCATGACCTTGGGAAACTTTTTGCTGGATAAGAGCCCCATCGAGACAATCTCTTTCACGCTTGCAGGAAAATAAGGGTCAATGTTAGTGACCTTTTGGGGAACATATCCTATTTTGCTCCATTGGTCAAATGATGCTATATCCTGGCTTAATAGTTTTATTGATCCTTTTTGAATAGGTATAAGGTGTAGGATAAGCTTTAATAGTGTGGTCTTCCCGCTTCCGTTAGGGCCTATGATCCCCAGGAAATCTCCCTGATTGATTGAGAATGTGATATTGTTAAGAATCTTATCCGCTCTGTAATTGAATGTGAGGTTCTTGATATTAAGGATAGGCTCTTCTTTGGACATATTTGAGTGTAGGGTTTTGATGTTAATAAATGTTTGGTTTGGGTATCTACCCACAACCCAATCCAATCCTCAAACTCTCTAGATTCTTTTCCATAATCGAAATAAATGTCTCTTCCTGCATCTGCTTTTTGTTAAGGCTTGCTGCAGGATTGATCACAAGAGTCTGCGCTCCAATCTCATCTGCTATCACTTCTGCAGTTTTTGGATTGACAATTTCTTCAAAGAATATATAATGAAGTCCTTTTTCCTTTGCAATCTCAATAATCTCTGCTACTTTTTTAGGCGAAGGCTCTGCATCAGGAGACAGCCCAAATACTGATATCTGTTCAAGCCCGTATTTATGCGCAAGATACGAGAATGCTGAATGGCCTCCTGTTATGAATGCATCATGCCTGCAATCAGATAATCCTTCCCTGAACTTCTTATCAAGCGCATTAAGCCTGGTTATATAGGTTGCAGCATTATTGCTGTAGAATTCTGCATGCTTTGGATCTTTTGATGCAAGCGCATTTGTTATTGCAGTGATTATCTGCTTATCATTCTCAAAATCAAGCCAGATATGAGGGTCATGCTCTC
>DAOVBM010000001.1 GCA_030670545.1 Candidatus Woesearchaeota archaeon | reverse complement strand
CAGAGGTATATCAATAGTTATAGATTTTATATACTATTTAAAAATGCCAAGATCTCAGCTTTCTTCTCTTCCATCAGCTCTTTTGTGTCAGCTTCAAGATTAAGCCTCAGCAGGGGCTCTGTATTGCTTTTGCGGATATTGAACCACCAATCGTCAAATTCAACTGATATGCCGTCAAGTTTGAATATGTTTTTTGCCTTGCCAACATAATGTTCTTTTATCTCTGCTATCTTAGCATCCTTATCCTCAACCTCAAAATTAAGCTCGCCTGTATGGAAATATCTTTGTATAGGTTTTACAAGCTCTGAAAGGGGTTTGTCATGCCTTTTTACATATGATATCAGTTTCATCAGGGTTATGATCCCACTGTCAAAATAGAAATTATCCTTATAATAATAATGGCCTGAAAGCTCTGCGCCGAATATTATATCCTCTTCCTTCATAGTTTTCTTTATATAAGCGTGGCCTACTCTTGACATTACAGGAATTCCACCAAATTTCTCAATATCCTCTTTTACTGCTTTTGACGACCTTAAGTCATAAAGCACTTTCGCGCCCTTGTTCTTTTCAAGAAATTCTTTTGCAATCATGGCTCCTATTATATCAGGGCTTATTGCTCTGCCTTTCTCATCGCAGAATATTATCCTGTCGCAGTCTCCATCAAATGCAGCTCCGAAACAGGCATCGCCTTCTTTCCTGACAGCTTCAATAAGGTCTTTCATGTTCTCTGGCTTCAATGGATTAGCTTCATGATTAGGGAATGCGCCGTCAAGCTCAAAATAGAGGGGAACAATCTCAATATCAGTGCCTTCAAATACTTTCGGCACTATAAATCCCCCCATCGCATTAGCTGTATCAATCACAATCTTCATCTTTGGGATCTCATCAATAAAGCTTTTTACATGCTTGAGGTAATCATGGATTATGTCTTTTTTTGTCATGCTGCCTTTTTTTTCAGAAGGTGGAGGAAGATTATCATTCATTACCATCTTCCCTATCTGGCTTATCCCCTCTTCATAAGTAAGGAACTGGTTGTTAGCATATAATTTAAAGCCATTGTATTGGCCAGGATTGTGGGAAGCTGTCACATTTATTGCAGCCTGAAAATCATAGAACTTAGCTGCAAAATTAACCATAGGTGTTGTGCACAAACCAAGATCAATAACATCAATCCCCAGATCCCTAATTCCTTTTACCAACGCTTCAAAAACCTTTGGAGAAGAAGTCCTCATGTCCCTACCTACTGCAACTTGCTTTACTTTTGTGAAAGCTATGAACGCTTTTCCAATCTTATAGGCAATGTCCTCGTTAAGGTCATCAGGATATATGCCTCTGATGTCATATCCTTTGAATATGTCTTTTAACATTATGAATCACTCTTTTGTTGCCTTTACTCTTATTAATTTACTCTTGTTAAGAATCATTTTCTTTAATTATTCAATACCTTTGAAATTATCATTTGCTGCATTATATCTTTTCATATTGTCTGTAGGAAACCATTGGCCCTTGTGTCTAAAAGCAAAAATCATTCCTTTACATGAAAGTTTTTCAAAACAATCTTCTTCTATAGAACACTTGCCGTCTGGAAGCATATTGAGCACTCCAGGCTCTATTATGTATGCTCCAGCATTGTTCAGGTTTGATGGAGCCTCTTCTTTTGCAGGCTTTTCTATGAATTTCACAAGCTTGTCCCCATCAAGCCTTGCTATCCCAAACTGGGTGACATCTTCTACTGGATATAATGCTAATGTAATCTTTGCATTATTTCTCTTGTGCGCTTTGTACATCTTGCTATAATCAAAATCAGCAAGATTATCCCCATTCAACGCAATGAAAGGCCTGTCTATGCCTTTTGATGCCAGCTTAATGGCTCCTCCAGTTCCAAGCGGAGTGTGTTCTATACAGTATTCTATGTTTACACCAAAATCTGAGCCATTGCTGAAATATTTTCTGATCTTATCTGCCTTGTATCCTACTGAAAGAATAATATGATTTATGCCCTGTCTTATGAGATTATCAATAACATGCTCAATTATCGGCTTGCCCTTCACAGGCAGCAGTGGCTTTGGCATATTATTAGTAAGAGGCCTGAGCCGTGAGCCTTTACCTCCTGCAAGAATTATTGCTGTTTTTATTTCCATAATCCAGATAAAAGAAGAATAGTATAAATAATTTGTGGAATTAAGGGCTAATATGAACCTCTATTGACTGATAATGCTGGTGCTCCTTGAATAGCAGACTTTTTACTTACCTATTCACCAAAATGTTTATATATAAGTTAGTATTCTATAATAGTATCAAACCTAAGGGGGATGAAAACATGCACAAAACACAATTTATTACTTTCGCATTTATTGCAATGATGCTCATGGCAGGAGTCAATGGAATCGGCCAGATTCGATTTCTTGACGATATATTCAGTCCTGGCAGCGAGGTAGAGATGCACACAAACATAATCAACAGGGGAACCCAGGATGTTGAGGACGTAAGGATGACAGTATATATCCCAGAACTTGGATTATACATACCATACAGGGGAATTGATATTGATGAAGGCTCTTCTTATGGAAAAATGATGTTCTTTGACCTTGAAGATGACGTAGAGCCTGGAGAGTACCTTGTAAGAGTAAGGTCATTCAGCAAAGACCACAGGACTTCAACATACAGGCATATCACCATTGTCTGATTTTTTTTATTGAATTTTCTTATTTTTTCTCATTTATTTAGCATAATTTAAATATCATGCCTTATCTTTCTTAATTATGGCAAAAGTTATCCAGATAAGAGAAGGAAACGCAGACTTAAAAGTTTTCAGTTCACAAAAGATTTCAAAAGAACTTCAAGTATTCTATAATCCTGCAATGAAGATGAACAGGGACATATCAATTCTACTGTTAAATGCGCTCGGAAAAAAAGAGATCATTATCGCTGACCCTATGGCAGGAAGCGGAGTGCGCTCAATACGATTCATCAAAGAATTGAAAAAAGGCATAATCAAAAATATCCATATAAATGACTATTCAGATAAAGCAATCAATCAGATAAGAGACAATCTTAATCTGAACAAGCTTGGCAAAGACAAAAGAATAACCATCTCCACTAATGATGCAAATATATTCCTGATGCAGTCAAAAGGCTTCCATTACATAGATATCGACCCTTTTGGGACTCCCAATCCATATCTTGATTCTGCTGCAAAAAAAATAGCCAGAGACGGGATTCTTGCAGTCACTGCAACAGATACTTCAGCATTGTGCGGCACATATCCAAAAGCATGCATAAGGAAATACTGGGCTGTGCCAAGGCGCGATGAAATCATGCATGAGACAGGCATCCGCATACTTATAAGGAAAGTACAGCTTATAGGAGCGCAGTATGATAAAGCATTGATTCCTGTTTTCAGCTATGCAAGCAAGCATTACATGAGAATATTTTTTATCTGCAGGAAAGGGAAATCACATGTTGATGAGATGCAGAAGCAGCATGGCAATTTCAATGATGCAGGCCCTATGTGGCTTGGAAGATTGTGGGAGCCAGGGCTTGCTGCAAAGATAGCAAAGCTTAACAAAGATGAGAAGCTGTCTAAATTTCTGGGGATCATAGAAGGGGAATCAAAGATAGATATAGCAGGATTCTACCATCTGCATGCATTCTGCAAAAAGCGCAAGCTAAAATTAAAGAAGACAAAGGAAATAAAGGAAGAGATAACCAACAGGGGGTTCAAGGTAAGCGATACTCATTTCTCCCCTTATGGCATAAGGTCTGATATTGGAGAGGATAGGTTGAAAGAAATTCTAAATAAATAAATAAATCATTCTTTGGGTGGATTTGACAGCAGCTTATATCTCTTGTCATAATTTGCTTTTGGAATCCTGCCTATCTCCATTGATCTTACAAGCGCATCAGAAGCTGTCTGTGTAGAAGGGACAGACCCAGATTCTGCGCTGCACACACCATTAAATACACTATAATCATCACTTGTCGCGATTATGTTCTCTAACATCTGATAAGGGGTTGCTGTCTGGTATATCCCTCTTACCTGCTCCATTCTGCCATCCCTGTAAAGCCTGAAGATTTTTTTAGGGACAGTGTGGAAATAGCTTTCTTCTGTATCAGTATATCCTCCAAGAGTGCCTCCAAAAATTAACCCATATTCTTTTCCCTGCTTTTCGCATTCATGGATAAGCATCTCTTTCAGCTTTTCAATAGAATACTCATTATCTGAATATACTTTTATATTGCTCATCCTTGGAGTGGGGTCGCTTATGCTATCAGATCTTGCATGGCCATTTGATTTCTTTTTGAGTTTCCCCGCGCTTTCCCTTGAGAGCAGGTAATTCCTTAATATTCCATTCTTCACCAGGCAGATTTTGTTTCCTTTTACACCCTCTTCATCGTACATATAATAGCCATCAAGCTTCTTGTCAGTAGGGTCGTCATAGACTGTAAAGAATTCAGGCGCAATCTTTTTTCCAATTTTGTTCTTGAAAGTCAGCGATGTGCCTGAGGAGAATAAACTCTCATCACTATCTTCATCAAGCCTATGGCCCTCAAGCGAATGGCCTATAGCTTCATGCCATATGACTCCATGATTCTCACCATCTATAAGGGTTGGATAACTTCCAGCTTCCTGCTGCTTTGCATTCCTTATATCATATAAATCTTTTATCATATTTTCTGCAGCAATGCATAAGGTCTCTTCAGAAGGCATCTTGCTTAGGTCTATTCCCCAGAATGATTCATTGTTCCCCAATACAAGATTCCGCTTGTCTGCAGTAGCAACATTAAGGGATATATTGTATCTGATAAAGTCATCAATTATCTTTGTGCCTTCAGAATTCACAAAATACCTCTTCTTGTAAAACACTCCAAGACTTGCATCTGAATCGTATATATCATCCCTTGCAAGTATTTTTGACACTTTTTTAAGTATATTGCCCCAGTAACCTTTGTCTAGCTTCTCCAGAGGGCAATCCCCATTATTTATATTGTCAGATATAGATTTCTTCTCTTTTGAAAACAAAGAATACTTGCCATTTTTCTGATTAAACCCAATTGATTCTATAAACTTACTCTCATAATCTTTGACAGCTTCCCACATCGCTTCATTTGTAAAAGTCCATACTTCTCTCTTGATTGCAAGTTCATTTGTGTCACAGGGAGCTATCCCAAAGAATAAACCTACTCCGCATCCTCCTGTATAATCACCAATTCTTAGTTCTCCTTTAATAAGCTTTGACCTATGCTTGTCATCAGAAGACATCCTGAATATTGAATTATTTTTTGCAATCACCTCGATACCATAAACATCTTTGGCTGAATATGAGAGAAAAAATGGTTTGAATATCTCCTGCTTTTTTTTCCCTGGTCTTTTTTGTCTTAACTTCAGTTTCATTGACTCTTTAAGCTGCTCTTCAAGCGCAGAAATAATCTTCCTGTCATCCTCATTCACTTCTAATCCCCCCTGATGTTAATTATGATTTTTTTATAATTTTATTATTATTTAAATGTTCCTATTTTAGGATAGTTACAACAGCTTTTGCGTAAGTAAAAAGTCAGATGCAAAGGAGCACAAGCATCTTCAAAACTTGGGATGAGTTATTAGAAGGCTCTGCGTCCCCGGATGGGGCTTCCCCCCGCGACGAGCAGGATAAGGAAAAAGATTAAGTTTTGACTGATGATGCTGGTGCTCCTTGAATAGCAGACTTTTTACTTACCCTTTTGCAAAACTTTTATAAACCCATCGCAAAACCATAATGGAAGGAGGTTTTGTAAAATGGAAAAGAATGTATGCTCATCCTGTAAAAAGACAATACTAAATATTGATGGGTCAGTCCAATTCAAATGCCCTAAATGCGGAAAAAGCACAATAACAAGATGCAGGAACTGCAGGGAGATAGCGGCAAAATATAAATGCCATGAATGCGGATTTACAGGACCTAACTGAAACAGAAGGGGTATGATTAACAATGGCGCAAGTAATAATCACATTAAAGTTAATGCCTAAGGGAGTTGATGTCAATCTTGAAGAGATTGAGACAAAGGCAAAGAAACTCATTGTACAATTTGCAGGCGAAGGAGAAATGATAGTAGAGCAGCAGCCTATAGCTTTCGGCCTGAAAGCACTGCAGATAATCTTTGTCATGGATGAAAGCTTAGGGTCTACAGAAGAACTTGAGAAAAGCATCAGTGAATTTGATGAAGTTGGCTCAGTTGAGATTACTGATGTGAGAAGAGCTATCGGATGAATAATGTTAATAATAAAAATTTGACAATTTATTGATAGCAAATCTGTAATATCCCCAAATTTATGGTGGGGATAGGATTTGCATTATAGATTGTCAAAAATTAGCAACCACCACCAGTCATAGACTGGTGGCATGCTCGCCTTTCAGGCTCGGGTTGCTAATTTTGGGACTTAGTATACCACAATATAATCCACCAGTCGCAGACTGGTGGTATACTAAGTATCAAATTTTTGGAATCCAAAATTTCGCACTGAAGTGAGGGGTATTAAACCCCAATAAAATTTCTTACGAAATTTTCGATAATAAAAACATTTAAATATCTCAACACATTTACTTTAGCTATACAAATGGGTCCTTAAATGAGCTTAAAACTCGTGTTTTAGCTGTGATTTTAAGACACTCTTGTATAACACAGCCCGTCACGAGAGTACTCATGGGAGTTTACGGCAAATCCAAGCAAGGAACATGGGAGTTAGTGAAACGGGCAACAAACCTTAATAATATTCATATTTCAATAAAGAAGGATAACCAGGACAGAACTTTAATATTAAATTCATTATTCACGTTAGATTGACTAAATACGCTTGATTTGGGAAGTAATTGGGTAAAATAGGGAATATCAAGCTAATTGAAGTTAAAAGTTACTAGTTCTGGTTATATAGAAGGGGTATTAAGATCATATTTATCACTTGCATTAAATTAAGGAAAAATAGTTAGTACTGAATAATCTCAGGCCTGATATGTGATAATGTGCTCCTTCTTGTACTTCAAAGATAGGGATATCAAAAATAGATTTATCGGAGGCGAATAAGATGGGAAAAATAAGCCCAGTATCTGCAAAATACATTGTTCACGCAAATATAAACATTGAAGGCGTTGTTGACAGGCCTGATGTAATAGGCGCAATATTCGGACAAACAGAAGGTCTTCTTGGAACAGATCTTGAACTGAGAGAGCTACAAAGGAGCGGAAGGATAGGGAGAATAGAAGTTACAACAGAAACAAGAAGTGGAAAAACATCAGGAAATATAATAATACCCTCATCTCTTGACAAAGCAGAGACAGCTATTGTAGGAGCTGCGCTGGAGATTATCCAGAGGATAGGACCTTGCAATGCGAAGATAAAGGTAAGCAAAATAGAGGATGTAAGGGTATCAAAAAGGAAATTTGTAGTAGAGCGAGCAAAAGAGCTGCTTTCAACACTTATCAATACAATGCTGCCAGATTCACAGGAGATTGCAGATGAAGTTGCATATTCTGTGAGAGTGATGGAGATAAGGGAATATGGCAAGGACAGGCTTCCAGCAGGACCGGGTATTGAAGAAAGCGATGAGATCATAATCGTTGAAGGCAGAGCTGATGTCATCAATTTACTTAAGCATGGCATAAAGAATGCTATTGCCATGAACGGCACAAGCTGCCCCCAGACAATCATAGAAGTCTCTAAACAGAAAAATACTACAGTATTTGTTGATGGTGACAGGGGAGGAGACCTGAACATAAAAGAGCTTTTGCAGGTAGCAGATATAGACTTTGTAACAAAAGCTCCTGACGGAAAAGAAGTAGAGGAACTGACTCAGAAAGAGATACATAAGGCCCTGCGCGCAAGGATTGCTGCTGAACAGGCAAAACTTGAGTTTGGCAAGGATATTGAAAGCCTCAGCCAGAAAGAACATTTCCGCCCAAAGTACGCTCCCAATACTAATACAAGAACAAAGAGCGTGTCTGTAAGGACATCAGCGCCTGCGCAGAGGGTGTCAAAACCTGCTGTGCTGTCTGCAGACCAGAAGAAAAAGTTCAAAAGCATGATTGAAGACCTTATAGGAACAAAGGGTGCATATTTCCTTGACGACAAGATGAACAAGCTTGGAAAAGTTCCAATCACAGAACTTGCTGCAACAATAAAGAGCCTTCCAATGGGAGTTAATGCGATTGTTCTTGACGGATCTGTAGATAAAGCAATGATACAGGTTGCAGAAAGAGCTAGGGTAAAATACCTTATAGGCATGGACACTAAAGTCAAGCAGAACGAGACAAGGATAAGGCTTATGACAATCAATGATCTTTAATTTTTTGTTTTTTTATAATTTTTTATAAGAATATAAATTTAAAAAAAAGAAAAAGATTAAATCTTATTCTACTACAAGTTCTTCAACAGCATCTGTTTTTACAGGCTCTTCAAGAAGTATCTCTACCTCTGCCTTGCTCTGAAGCTGGTCAATGAATGTGTCTTCTGCTGCTTTCTGCTTTGCTGACATGATCTGCTGGCTAATCTGTTCTTTCATATCATCGAAGTTAACTTTGCCTGCAGGCTTCTTTGCAGTGAGCTTTATTATGTGATAGCCGAACTGTGTCTTTACAGTATCAGATATCTGTCCCACATTTATAGAAAATGCTGCTTCCTCAAATTCAGGCACCATCTGGCCTTTTTCGAAATATCCCAGATCTCCTCCCTGCGCAGCGCTGTCACATGTAGAATATTCTCCTGCAAGTTCAGCAAAGTCTTTACCTTGTTCCAGATATTTAAGCATATCTTCTGCTTCTTCCTCTGTCTCTACAAGTATGTGGCTTGCCCTTACCTGCTCTCCAGTCATGAACATCTCAGGATTGTTCTCGTAATAGTCAGTTATTTCCTTTTCACTTACTTCAATATCAGACCACACAACCTTATCCAAAAGCCTTTCTATATAGAGTTGCGTCCTGTATGCAATCTTATTGTCATACTTTAAATCGTCAATAGTTACTCCAAGCTTATCAAGCTCAGCCTGCAGCTGCTCTTCTGGTAATGCCTGCATGACTTTTTCCATCTCAGCATCTATAAACTCTTCAACCTCCTCATCACTCACTTCTACGCCCTGTTCTTTTGCTTCCTGCACAAGTAAAAGCTGAGGTATCATTGCATCTTCAAGAAGCTGCAGCCTTGACAATTCCATACCATACATCTCATACCTACTGGATATCATATTATACTGCCTTTCGAAATATTCTGCATCTATTGCTTCTCCATTTACAATCGCAGCAGCATCTGCTGCCTTGTCAGAAACATCTTCCTTGTCTCCTGCAAGGAACTTTCCTGTTAAATCCTTGATATTGCACCCTGCAAGAGCAAGAGCAGCAACAAGGATTGTGCATATAATTATAATCTTTGCCAGATTGTTGATTTTGTTCATTATTATCCCCCCGTAGATTTAACTATATAAATATATATGATTCAATGAATTTTAAATATTGTCCTAATTAATAAATGTTATGAATTTAGGGAGGAAGTAATCTTATTAGATATGAGAATTATTTATCCATACACAAATCATAGAAATCGCACTGACCTGTTGAATATTTGCACAAAGGGCCCTTTTTTTTAGGATAATCATTGAGATCATCTGTCTTTGTATTCTCCTGCATCAATTTGCATTCCTGTTTAGCAAACTCCAACAGCTGTTCATCTGCTGAAAAGCTCTGCTCATTGTGCTTAATGAAATATATTCCTACTTCATCAGGCAACTTAGCGTGCTGTTCATAATAAAGAAGCGAGTATATTGCCAGCTGTAGCTTGTATGCTTCGTTTATATGAGGGCTTTTGCTTGTCTTATAGTCCATTAGCCTTATCTTATCGTCTATCTCCTCAATGACATCAATAAAGCCCCTAACCTTAAATGCTTCTGATACAAACCCCTTTTCCCTCTGAGGTACCAATGATTTAAAGGCAGCCATAAGATTTCCTGTCTCTTCTATCTTATTCCTAAGCTTCTCCAGAAATATATTCATCCAGTTCTGCATCATTTCCTGCGTTTCCTTGAAATAGAAAAGATGCTGGTCATTGGATATATCAAGCTTCCTGAACTTTTTTATATTACTGAACCAGAATGATTTCAAAAGCCTTTTTATCCTTGTCCTCAAGACAATCTCATAATCATTGGTAGTCATCTTCTCAATGTCTTCATCGCTTATGTCATAGAAATGCTCAAGAGCGCTGTGCGCAACGTTCCCTCTTATAAGATGTATGTTTGGAATAATAGGGTATTTTGCGATATAAGAATAATAATACTTTCTTGGGCACTGCTTATAGGTATTTATTGAAGAAGGTGATTCATATTTCCTTGCCATGTGATTTTAGAAGATATTGACATTTATAAGGTTTGTGCAGGAGTGTCCTGTGGCAAGTGGGATATCTCTTCTTTGCTGGCATCTTTCCTGTATATTATATTGACAGAAGTTCCCTGCAGAAATCTTGTGCCCTTGTCAGTATCAAGCGTGATATTAATATAAAGGTCAAAAGCGACAAGCTTTCCGCTTACTTTTTCCTTGTTCCTGAGTTCTACTACCACTTCACTTCCTTTAAGCTTATGCAGGGTTTCTATAGGTGTTGGATATTTCTCTTCCATATTATATCATCTCCATAATACAAAGAATTTGCAGGATGTTTAAAAAGATTTCGAAAAAAAGAGGATAGGCTTTATTAAAACTACTGCATTCCTGGGATTTATGGAAGAAAAGCTGCTGAAATTGTCGTTTATTACTGCAATTATTGGAATATTGGCATTATTTTTTATTTCAGAGTATCTTGATTATGAACATATTGATATTGGCAGGATATATGACATCCCAGAGGATGATAAGATAAAGCTTATTGGTGTTGTTGATGGGCTGCATTCAAATGAGAACATAACATTCATTTCAGTGTCTGAACCACAGACAGTAAATGTGATAGCTTTTGATAATGTCAGTATTGATGTAGGAGACAAGGTTGAGATAATAGGAACTGTTTCTGATGATGATGTTATTGCATTGAGGATCAGGGTTATTGGATGATGTTTATTAATTTGTAATTGAAACATTTAGAGCAAGTTCAAGTCTTTCGGAGATTTTCCGATTTTAAAGACGATAAACATATAAATGCTACCACAATAACATGTTAAGTATACATCCAAATATTACTAATAGCATAAAACAGAGAATATAAAATGAATCAATTAATCTTTGAAAATATCAAGCAAGTCAATGAGTTTGGCAATTATTTCTGGTCTGCAAGAGATTTACAGAAAGCATTAGATTATGCTGAATGGCGAAAGTTTGAGAATGTTATTAAGAAGGCCCAAAAATCCTGCTTTAACTCAAATCAAGATGTTGTAGACCATTTTGTCCACCTAGCCAAAAAGGTTGAGTTAGGCTCTGGAGCAAAAAGGGAGATAGAGGATTATGCTTTGTCTCGTTATGCATGTTATTTGATTGTCCAGAATGCAGATCCTTCCAAGGAGATTGTAGCTCTTGGACAGACTTATTTTGCAGTACAAACCAGAAAACAGGAAATCCTAGAACAGAACAAGTATTTAAAATTTAAATCAGAAGAAGAAAAAAGATTGTTCTTAAGAAATGAGATGCGAACCCATAATAAGAAACTAGCAGAATCTGCAAAAAAAGCAGGAGTTGTAAGCCCAAGAGAATATTCTATTTTTCAAAATCATGGCTACAAAGGGCTTTATGGGGGATTAGGAAGTAAGGAGATTCAAGCTAAAAAAGAGCTAAAGAAAAGCCAAAGAATACTTGACCACATGGGAACTACTGAGCTTGCAGCAAATCTGTTTAGAGCAACACAAACCGAAGAAAAATTAAGGCGTGAAAAAATAAAAGGGAAAGATAAAGCTAATAAAACTCATTTCGCGGTTGGCAAAAAAATAAGGCAGACAATAAAGGAGTTAGGTGGGACTATGCCTGAAAATCTGCCTCCAACCGATAGTATTAAGAAAGTTGAGAATAAGAATAAACCAAGGTTAAAGTGAACGCACTACGTTCAGAATTGAGCTGGATGAATTATAGACTACTCTAGGGGATTATATGACTCAACATTTATAAATCTAATAATATTCTTATTAAGATAATTTATTTTTTAGCCTATCAAAAATGGAAAAACCTGACATTTACTTTGTAATAACCAAAAATTGTGATCTCAGATGCAGGCATTGCTATCTTGAAGCAGGACCTGACAATCTGGATACGACAATCAGCGCAGATGGATTTAAAAGTGTGATTGATCACCTTCCAAAAGTTTCTCTTGAATTGACTCTGACTGGAGGAGAAGTGTTTACTATAAAAGATACTCTTTTCAGCTATCTGGAGTATATTAAATCCAGGAATATTGAAAGATTATCTAAAAGACAAGGAAGAATAGAGGTAATATTACAGACTAACGCATCCTGGGCAGAGAATTATAAAAAAATAAAATCTACATTGAATGATTTGGTTGATCTGGATGTCAAAGCCCTGGACATAACTTCAAATGACAAATATCATAGAGAGTGGGGGATTAAGAGAAAGAATCTGAACCTATTAAAAAAGAAAGCTGAAGAAAGTGGATTACTTTCGGTCTCACTAAGAGGCGCATCAAATCGTTCTGTTATGCCTATAGGAAGGGCAAAAGGCAGGAATTTAAAAAATTGTTATATAGACTATGATTACTGTGAAAATAGTCTGGATAGATATGACATTTCAATAAGGGAAGATGGAAAGGTCTATCTCTGCTGTTTCAGTTTTTTTGAGTTGCCGGGGAATGTCATAGAAAAACCTCTTGTTGAGATTGTCAGACAAGCAAAAAAGGATGAAAGATTAATGATAATGAACAATGAAGGACTTGAAAGCCTGGCAGTCCATGACGGATGGAAAGAGAGGGATGTAGAAGATTTAATTGCTGGATATGGCAAGTGCGGATTCTGTTACGAGTTTTACCAGTCATAAAGTTCTGTAGTTGGGTGTTATCGCAATATCTCTGGTTTTTTCTCATATAAGTATATAAATAATCTTAAATTCAGGGGATTGATGGCAGCCAGAGAGATTGAAGAAATAAGTATAAGCAACGCATATGATGCAATTAGAGTGAGATAGTAGCAGTGGAAAATAAGAATCCCTCTAAATTACTTTTCAACCAAGTATAAACCAAAAATAGTGTATAATCGAAATATTTATATACAAGTATACCATTATCAGTATAAAAATGAACCAAAAATGGTAACATACCAAGAATTGTTGCAAAGGCAGCTTATTAAAAAGCTGGAAAAGGTTGAAAAAGAAAAGTACGTTTCTTTCCATCTGGATAATTATAAGATTGATTTAGGAAGCTCTGAAACTTTTTTGGAATTAGGTAACTCTAAATACGCAGTAATTGCGGGCTATTATGCAGTCTTGAATGTTACTCTATGGAATCTTGCAAAGTACTTTAATCTGAAAATAAGCGAGAAAGATATTGGCGTGCATACTAATTGTTTAATAGTCCTTGATGAATTTGTAAAAGACAAGAGATTAAAAAAGAAAATATTGAACTTATTGGAAGAAGCAAAAAAAGAGTTTAATTCTTTTACTGTCTTAAAGAAAAATTCTGAAGAAACTCTGCCTGTAATGCTAAAGCAAAGTGCTGATAAGAGAAAAAGATATACTTATTATTCTTCTGATCGAAATTTGCCTAAGGCTGATGACAGGCTTAATGAAGCAAGAATTTTTATCAATGCTGTTGTAAAACCATATACATTAATAATGGAGAGATTAAAATGCTGATTGAACCTATACTGGGTTATAAATCATCGTTGAGAATTCTTTCATTATTATTTGAAACTCCACGAAAATTAGTTAGCAGAAAAGAACTTTTTGAATTTACAAAACTGGGCAATGCCCCTTTGAGCAAAGGTTTATCAAGGCTTGTTAAAGCAGGCATAATATTTCTGGAAAAAAAAGGAAAAAAAGAGTTCTATTATATTAATATGGATAATAATTACACAAAATTGATAAGAGAATTATGGGAAAGTGAAAAAAAAAATACTAGATTCTTGGATTATGATGTGAAAATAATAGTTTCCGAATTTATAAGACAATTATTATATACAACGGATGTCAGGAAAGTAATATTATTTGGCTCATGGGCTAAAGGAACTGCTTCTATAAGATCTGATATTGATTTGGCAGTAATCTTTGAAAAGGAAATTAGGTCAGAAATAGAGATTACCAGATTTGTAAAAAAGCTGGAACAAAAGTTCAGAAAAGAGATACAAGTACATTATTTCACTGAAAAATCTTTCAATAACAAAAATAAACTAACCACTGAGATTAAGAGGGACGGAATAAGCATGCTGGATTAACAAAAACAACTTCTTGTAAATCTTCCGAATCTAACCCCCACAAACATATAAACCCACTCCAAATCACATAATACATGTTCACTCAGATAATCCTTGCCATCATCATAGGCATATCATTCGGTGTCATAACTGGAAAATATTACTTCAGTTCACGGTCATAAACTCATTCTGTTGTAGTGCAGTACAATAAAAAGGCAAAGCATTGGAGTCTTGACAATCCCACAGACTTAGAGATAATTGAAGAACAAACCAAGTAGAAATTACAAAACTAAGACATTTCTGGATTAATTAAGACTTTAGAAAAACTTAACTATCTTTCTTTTCCCACCTTTCCTTTAGTTTTATCAGCATTTTTTTAATCTCTTTGATTGATTCCTTCTCAGAAATACCCTTTAAAGAAGGAATCTTCCTGTGCCCAGATTGTTTATTTGAATTATACAATGCTCTTGCTGTTTCGTTCAATAATTCATCATCATTCATTTTAATGTACCTCCTATATTTTTATATAATGTTTACTTCTTTAAATATATTATTCCAAAATTAAAGCTTTTTCAGAAGTTCTCTGCCTTCTTTTGTTATTTTGATTTTATCATTAGAAATAGTAACTGCATCAAAGAGCAGTAAATCTTTGCAATGTTTTCTTATGGTTTGCCAATTTGTGTTTACTTTTCTCTCCAAAGATCCATAAGTACATTCTTTTCCATCAATTAGTGCTTTTAATATCGTTTTTCTAATTTCTTGATGTGTTCTCTTAGGCATACCACTATATTGTGGAAAGATTTATATATTAGTATTCCACTATATTGTGGAAGATACCCCAATCTATAAAAAGGATTGAAGTAATAGGTGATAATTATGGACAAAAAACTGATATTTGGAATATGTATATTAAGTCTATTGGTTCTTTATGGCTGTGGAGAAACAAGTTATACAATAGACAATAGTGATTCTAAAAGCCAGCCTGTAAAGAGAGCACAATTAGAAGTAGAGATTGGTGAACTTAGCTCAATGGGTACTATTATTCGTGTTATAAATAGAAATGATTATGATTGGCATAATGTAAATATTACTGTTAATGATTATTATTCTTGTTGGGAGACAGATGTTTTAAAACCTAGTGAATCTATTACTGTGAATGCAGTAACTTGTAATAAATTTGCAGTTAATCAAAATATGATATATTCAGTTCAAGTAGAGACTGATGAAGGATTTGAAGAATTTAGTAGATGATTATAAGTCATTATGAAGAAAAAATTAATTAATTATATTGTATAGATTAAATGGAAAGAAAAAATGGTAGATTTAACTGAAACACTTGGACAATTTATTACTGTAGCTATTGCTTTTTTGGGTTTATTTATTTTAACATCAACACTAGGATTAATTGGTTTTATTATCTGGGTTGTATTAATAATAATGTTTGAAGCTGATAGAAGACATAAAGAAAAAATGAAAGAACTAAAAGAATTAAATAAAAAATTAAGTCAAAAAAAGGATGAGAAAAAAGATTAAAATCAAGGTTTAATGTAACAAAAACAATGTTTGGCATTTTTTCAAGTTTATCTTTTAATTCTTCATCATTATTCATTTTTTTCACCTCCTGATTGCTTTAAATTATTAGATAATGATTCCCTTACTCATTTTTCAGGATCCAATATCTTATCAATCAAACCATAAGGCTGAATCCGTTGTTTATTAAATTCCGTTGAATCATAGTAAGATTTAACAAAAATCTATATAAAAATTGAATGGCAAAATTTTGGGATTTATTTGTCATATCAAGACATAGTAACCTCACAATCTCGGAAAGTTTAAATATTACTTTAAATTAAAATTTAAAGAAGAACAATGACGTCAAAAAAAGATTGGAAGATACTCAAAACCCTCTTAAATTATGATAAAATCCGAGATTATAAAGCGGATAAAATACCTGAAAGATTAGTGGGTGGTTTTGTTCCAGTATATCATGCAATGAGAGATATAAATACTAAAAAAGTTATTGATTCTCATAGTGATACTTATTTAGACAAAAGATTATGTCAAGAATTTAATTTCTGTGAGAAAGAGAAATTAAGAATATTTATCAAGGAAGAAACAATCGATAAAAACACTTTTTTAAAACTAAATAACCTATCAAAAGAAAATTTTGATAAATTAAATGATTTAACAAGTAGGGAAAGAGGAGAAAATAATAAAATATTAGGATATGCAATTCTTACAAAAAAAGGTAAGGAAATGAATTTTTATAGAGTAAAAAGAGACATGGAGACCATTTGTAAATTATTAAAAGAAATTATTTCTAATAACAATTCAATTATAACTCTGGAAGAGTTTGAGCGATCATCTTATTATAAAGATTTAATTTTAAAGCCAATTTTGGAGGCTATATTTGATATTAATCGCGGATTAAAATGGATAAATGATAACATCTCTAATAAACAACTGGAAAAATATGATGAATTAAAACAATGTTTTATATTATCTATCCCAGATTATTTTATTATTCCTCCATATCTAATATTAGCTTTTTTTGAATCAGGATTGTATAAAAATTCAAATAATAAAATTTATGTTCATGATAATTTTTTGAAGAATCTTAAGATTGGAACAATCATCCATTCTTATTACATTTGTGCTTATATAAATGAGAAATCTCGAAAAAGAAAGGAAAAATATGAAAAAAGCTATAAGGAGATTAAAGAATTAATTAAATGAAGTTTTTGAATAGATGAGATTATCTAAAAATATTTAAATGTGATTATTAAGCGTGATAGCATAAGTTTTTTGAATAATTTACAATTAATTTATATAATTGAGCATAACTATGGGTATTATGATTTGTAAAAAAATAAGAAATATACTTACTCCTATAGAAATTAGACAGCTTATAGATGTTTTGCATATAGAGTGTGCTAAGCCAGCAAATCATAGATCAATTGTTAATGGTTATATTAATTCTATTGAGAATACAACATCATTATACTATTATTATGAGATCCTGCGTCTTATAAATATGCGACGAAGCAAGATAGATAATAAAATTAGAAGAAAAATAAAAGATGAGATCCCAAATGCTACATTTGATTTGGTAAAGTTTAATAAAAAAACAAAACAAGTATATTATAAATATAAAAAGAATGATTGGATTCAATTTGTTGAAAAAGCAGAGTATTTTTTCGGGTTATATCATGGTCCTTTTGATTTTGTGAGTTTTTTTGATAGAAACTATCTGAATCGAGTGTATCTTGGATTGGGATTTGAATTTTTGCTAAAAGGGATTTTTTTAAAAAAGGGTTATTTAATCAATAAATTTGATTATGACCAAAATAGAAAAGATCAGTTACGTAATCCTAAAACTCCAATAAGATTAGGAACATTTAAAAGAAGATATATTCAAACTGATACACATACATTAGGAAATTTTATTGATATTCTGCCCAAAATTAAGCCACAAAGAGTTGAAAAGAAATATTTCGAATATTATGTTATTGCTGGCTTACAAATTGCAAGAAACTGGAGAAATCAAGATGTTCATATCCCTACAGGAAATAGATTTACAGATAGTGTTATAGAAAGACAAATAACATATTCTTATCGTTATTTGTATAAATGGTTTTTGCCAAATAGAAGAATGCCTAGATTCCCAAGGGGATAAAGAAATAGCAAGTTTAAATCACATCCCAATAACAATAAAACCCAATAAAAATAAATCTGGGAATCCATCTTAAACATAAAATTATATAAATAGATTATAAATAACTAATACCCTTGACAGCCAATAACCGTAAAAGTTTTATCTGGTTTGGCTACCAAGAACAAGCATCAAAAAAAGGTAATTTTGATGTGAAATACAACAACATTGAGTTTATGAAAAGAATTGATGCTGTCCGCAATATCTCCGGTTTTCTCCACCACAAACATATAAACAAAATCCAAATCACATAATACATGTTCACTCAAATTATCTTCGCAATCCTCTTAGGAATCTCATTCGGTGTCATAACAGGCCTTATCCCAGGCATCCATATCAACCTCATAAGCCTGATAGTCCTGACATTATCAGTATATCTTCTGAGTTATGTACCGCCAATAATCATTGCTATATTCATCATATCAATGGCAATCACACATACATTCCTTGATTCTATACCAGGCATCTACATTGGAGCTCCTGATGAAGCAATGGCGTTAGCAGCACTCCCTGGCCACAGGATGCTGCTCAAAGGCTATGGCCATCATGCTATCCTGCTCACAATAACCGGAAGCATCTTGTCATTGATTATCTGCATTCTTGCAGCTCCTTCACTACTCCTTCTTGTCAGATATATCTATCCGATAATCAGGGATTATATAGGCTACATCCTGATAGGAATAATGGCATTCATGATTATGAAGGATAAAAAAAGGAAATGGAATTTTATTATCTTTATGATGAGTGGTGTCATTGGACTGATTGTATTGAATCTGCCAAATCTTGAAAATCCGCTTTTTCCTCTCCTTTCCGGCTTGTTCGGCTTCAGCATATTGATAACAAGCCTGCTTGGAAAGAACAAGATACCAGTGCAGAAGGAAAAAAGATTAGAGATAGAAAAGAAAAACATCGCAAAAGCATCACTTGGAGCAGCAAGTGTCGGATTCATGGCATCATTCCTGCCAGGTTTTGGAAGCTCACAGGCAGCGATAGTAGCAACACAATTCCTGAAAAACATAGGAGATAAGGGGTTCCTGATTCTTGTCGGCGGTATCAACACAGTCAATATGGCTCTCAGCTTAATTACTTTATACGCTCTTGAAAAGGCGAGAAATGGAGCAGTTGTCGTGATAAGCAAGATAGCCAGCGCAATATCATTGAATGATCTGATTCTGCTCTTCACTTCTGCGCTGATTGCAGGCTGCGCAGCAGTATGGCTTGCAGTCCATTTCTCAAAACTTTTCTCTGCAATGATAACAAAAGTCAATTACAATACACTTGTAATATCAATACTTCTGTTCATCTCGCTGCTTGTGTTCTATTTTGACGGATTCATAGGCCTGCTTATACTTCTTACATCAACTTCAGCAGGACTTTTTGCAGGCCAGCTTGGTGTTGGAAAGAATCACTGCATGGGATGCCTGATACTGCCAGTCATATTGTATTTTGTGATTTAATACAATCTAAGGAGTGAGAAAAGAAGTGGTTTATAAATCCATATCATAAAATTCTGAAAAATTTCCGAAATCGAATAATCTCCGGTTTTTTTCCCGCAATGTATTTTAAACCCTTTTGATTTCTGGCTGGCATCATTAATCTGGAGGAGATAAAACATGGTAAAATGCTATTGCATAGACTGCGGAAGGGAAATAAGCCATACAGGCAGGTGCCTTCCATGCAACAATAAAGCAAAAGAACGCGTTGAAGCGCAGAAAAAGTACATGGACAAACAGAAAAAAGGGGAATAGGAAGGATTTGGTTTGTCGTTAATTATTTTTTATTTTTTATTTGTTTATAAAAAACAGAAAGATTTATAAATAATAGGTATATTTCATTATACCAAATGGGAAATTTTGAAAATTTTTTAACATTAGAGAACCTGAAAAATGCAAAGCCTTACCTGGTGCCGTATATATTCACCCAGAACTATTTCAACATACTAAAAGCAAAAATGGAAAACAAGAGGCTGTCTGAGAATGAGAGATATTATTACAATCATTTCATTAAAAAGAAGCTGCATGGAATGTTAGAACTGTTAGATATAACTCATGCAATAAATGGGAAAGAATTCATAAGAAAAGGCAGGCTCAGGAAAGCAGTCAGCCTGATAAAGAAATATTCAAGAAAGCATAAGAACATGAAAGTCCTTATATCAGGCTCTTTTTTATATTCTGAGAAGTATAATGATATAGATATTTTCGTAATATCAAGATACAATAAGGAAGACTACAGGAAAGGCAGGGTGCATGTGAATTATGTTCCAAAAGAGATTGAGGAAACTCTTTTCTTTAAGTCAATCTCAGCAATAAGTGTTGCTAATTTCAAATCCGCTAAAGAACAGATAAAAGAAGAAATCAAATTAGATGACATTCTTCACCTATATGAACTTATCACTCTCCTGATAATGCAGAAAGATGATTATGTCCAGGAATTAAGGGATCTGATTCTCAGGGCAGAATATGCATCAAATAAAGTTGTGCTCAATTCAATGCAGCTTAAGGTGATAACAGAAAAGATAATCAGGAACAAGAATCCTGTAAAAATAATCAACAAATACCTTATCACAAAGGTCATAAGCTCCTATAATGTTTCAGTTCTTAAAAGGGTGCTGAATAAATTTATAGAAAAGAATTCTATCCCTGAAAAAGGGAGGAAGATGTATGAAAGCTGGAGAATATACAACCAGACTTATACAGAGGCATTAGAAGTTGTTGCATGACAAAGCAAAGGCAAACATAAGAGAGATTCTTGGAGAGAATATCACTTTTGGAAAGCATTTTAATGGCGTATTTGACAATCTGAAAGAAAGCAGACAGAAAGAGATGATAGCGTGGGTAAAAGAATGTAAGGAAGGGAATAGTATAGCTATAAGTTCTGATAAGATAAAAGGTTTGCTGGCATTTGTCCTAAGATTCAGGAACACTAATTTTAGGGCAATACTGACCAAGAAAAAGAATGGATATTTCATTGCCTTATTTCTGGATAAGCATAAATATTACGAGAATGAGAGGAATAAGTTAGGGGTTTGATATTGCCAGTTATATTATATTTTATATGATGCGAATTAAAATTAATATATTGTATGGGCACATCTAACCGAAATCTTTATATAGTTCTGTGCCCATACAACTAATATGACGTACATAGAAACTATAAGAAGAGGAAAAAAAGAATACTATTACCTGACCAAGAATATAAGGATCAGCAAGCATAAATGGAAAAAAATCAGGATATATGCTGGGGACAAAAGACCATCAAAAAAGGAAGTCAGCAGGTTTGCAAAAAAGATTGAAGAAAAGGCAAAAGAAGAAGGATTAATCAAACGCAGATCAAGATTCCTTTACTTAACTGACGAAGATGCAGAAACCCTGCAGGATTTGAGTGAAAGTTATAAAGAATGGTTGAGGCGCACCCCCCAGAGCGCAAGGAAAAAACTGGAGGGAGATTTTGTAATCAGATTCACTTACAACAGCAATGCGATTGAAGGAAACAGGTTGACATTAAGACAGACTGCTCTTATACTAAAAGACAAAGTAATCCCTTCAGGAATCAGGGCAGAAGATTATAATGAGGCTATCAATGGCAAAGAGTGCATGGATTACCTGAAAAAATATAAAGGGGATTTTAATAAAAAGATGCTGGAAAAGCTTAATGGCATTTTAACAAAGAATACAGGAGTTATTTATGGAGGCAGAATAAGATTTTTTAATGTGCAGATAGAAGGCTCAGAGCATGTACCTCCAAAGCATGAGGAACTAAAGAAACATCTTGATAACTTATTTAAATGGTATAGCGCAGACAAAAACAGGCTTCATCCTTTTGAACTTGCTTCTTTAACTCATGCCAAACTCACATGGATTCATCCTTTTGAAGACGGAAATGGAAGAACTGCAAGGGCAATAATGAATTTCATTCTTATGAAAAAAGGATATCCTATGTTTTTTATTCCGTATGAAAGAAGGGAAGCATATTATCAAACGCTTGAGATTGCAGATAAAGGAAATTATAAGGGGTATGTTACAAGAATATTAAGATTGATCATCGACCAGATAAGAATGTATGGGCACACCAAAAAGAAAAAATAGAATGTACGGGCACAAATAAGCGAAATCTTTATATAGTTCATATGCACACCAGCTACACATAAGATGCACACCAGTGCACAGGAGGTTGTGACAATGGTTCTTGCAAGATTAGAATTAGATGATTATACAAATAAAGTACTTAATGTTCTAAAAGCAAAATTCGGTCTTAAAGACAAATCTGCAGCGCTTCATAAATTTGCAGAGATGTATGGTGATGAGGTAGTAGAAAAAGAGGCTGAGAATCAGTACATCAAAAAAGTGTTAGAGATCAAGGAAAGGCACATAAGAAAATACGGCCATAAGAAGATGAGTATTAAAGAACTTGACAGATTATGCGGGGCAGACTAATGTTCAACTTTGATATCTCTGATGAACTTAGACTAAAAATCAGAAAATTGCTGAAAAAAGACAAAGAGAAAGCAGCAATAATTAATAAAAAGATTAAAGAGATAATTAATTATGATGAAGATGGAATTAAAAGATACAAAAACCTCAGATATAATCTCAAAGATTTGCAGAGGGTTCATATAGATAAACATTTCGTGCTGACATTCCATGTTGATTTAAACAGAAATTTCATTTTGTTTGTTGATTTTGACCACCATGATAATGTTTATTAATAGACTCTCTTTCTGCTTATAATGCAGCTTTTAATTCAGGATATAAAAAGCTGATAAATTATTGCTGCAAAGTTATACCTACAGAAATAGAAAGATTTAAATAACGGTAGGTATAACCCTTGAATATGGTCTTTATTCAGGAGAGAGAATCAAAAGGGAATAGGTATCTTTACTTAGATAAATCAATGCGGATAAGGGATAAGGTATTCAAGGCTTCTAAGTATCTTGGGAAGAAAGATGATTTTACAAAAGCAAGAATAAAGGAAGAAATGAAAAAATTTGAGCTTGAAGCAGATAAAAAGATACTTTCTCTTGTTGTTGAAAAAGCTCAGAAACAGTATAAGATTACGTATCCAATCTCTCTTGAAGAGATAAGGAAGATTGAGGAGATGAACCTAAAGTATCGTGAGATCAGGAGATCTTTAAGCAAAAAGGACTGGGAAGATATAAAGTTGAGGTTTGTAGCAAATTTTGTCTTTGAATCTAATGCTTTAGAGGGTAATTCATTGACATTGAAGAATTTTTCAGATATTGTTTTCGAAAATAGGGTGAGCAATTCAGCGGATTTGAGAGAAGTTTATGATGCCAGAAATTCTTATGCTGTCTTTTCGCATCTCCTGACCTTAAGGAAAGAGATAACAGAATATTTGATCATTGATTTGCATAAAAAGATTGTGAAAAATATTGATGCTCGTATAGGATACAAAAAAATTCCTAATTTCCTGCTGGGAATCAATGTTAAACTTACTGCTCCTGAAAATGTTGCGCAGGAAATGAAAAATCTGCTGATATGGTATAATGAAAATAAGGAAAAGATGTATCCTCTGGAATTGGCTTTCAGGTTCCACCATCGCTTTGAAAGCATTCATCCATTTAGCGATGGCAATGGCAGGGTGGGGAGGATGCTGCTTAATTATATACTCATAAAACAGGGTTATTTTCCTATTATCCTAAGAAATACGCAGAGGGCAAAATATCTTAAGGCATTGCATGCAGCAGATCATAATCAATTTATTCCTTTAATGAGATTTGCTTTGGCAAAGACAAAAGAGACATATTCCAAATTCTTTGCGGTTTATTATAATTATTTGTGATGCCGTAAAAAAGGTTCATTTTTCTTTAAAAAAATCACAATACTCCCAATCGCTCCAACAATAAATCCAATTGGGCATACAAATATTGCAATGATGAAAAATGCAGCATGCAGGCCTTCCATCAGATATCTCAATACTGTGATATTGGCAGCGATTATGCCTAATCCATAAAAAAAGTTGTGCAGCAGGACAGAAGCGGGGAATCCTGCAGATGAGGCTCCAGTCAATATTAGATACTTTTTTAGCTTTCCTTTAATCTTTTGCTTTACAGTCAGGACTATCAATGCTGCCCCCAATAAAAAGAAAGTGAGTGCCAGAACAGCAGCAAGGGGAAAGATTGTCTGCTTCAGTTGTGCTGAAGTCGGAGCTGCAAAATAAGCTATGAGTAGAATAAATATTGCGACTGATGCCAAAAATATGATTGATATAGTTTTGTTTCCATTTTTGATTGATTTCTTCATTAATCACATATACAACAGAGAGAGTATTTAAATTGTTCTATTCTCTTTATACTTTCTGATCTTCTCAATCATTGTCCTAAACCTTTCGTCCTTTGATGTGCAGAAGAAGTTCCTGCATGCCTGCGGCCTGTCTTTATGTATTGAGCATTTTCCGCCCTTGAGATAGATGCAGCTTTCATCCTCATTTTGCGCAAGTATATTCGCGCAAACTAATTCTGCCTCTTCAAAATCATCTACAAACTCATTAAACATAGTTTCATATTTGCCTGACCTGTACTCTTCTTCTGTCAGGTTTATAAGAAATAATTTACAGCAAGTTCCGCATTGCGAGCATTTCATATTTATGAGAGATTTTAGTTGAATGATATAAATGTTACGCAAGCTTATTGAAGAATTTAGGCTTGAAGACAAAACAACCATTCTTGTCATAGAAATCCTAAAATCCGACTTACCCAGCCCTAAAGGACTGGGCTTGCGCCGGATTTTCGAGACGGATTTCTAGGACACAAAAAAAGTAGAAAGCAAAAATTCAATAGCATTCATCCTCGCCCTAAAGGGCAAGGCTTTCTGCTTTTTTTCGTGTAACAATCCATAATAATCAAATTTTTCACTTCTTGGTAATAACTATCACCCCTAAATCATCAAAAGGTTTATAAGTCAATATTGATTTCCATTACTACTATATAATAATGACTATGATTGGATGAAAGAAACAATAAGGGTTTGAGAAAGATTAACTTATGCAATATCAGCAAGCAAAAACAGGGAGGACAGTTAAGATGGTAGATTATGAAAAAGTATTGGATCAACAATTAAGCACACTTGATGACACTATAAACAGGCAGAATAAGGAACAGGAACAAAAAGAAGGCGGATTGATGGATAAGGTTATACATCAGGCATACACAAGACCAGGAATAGTTGAAACTGGGGTTAAATGCACAATTGTAACAGGCATTGGCTATGCAGCTGGCGTGATTCTTCCTGTTGTTACAGGTTCTGGTGGAGCAGCTCTTGCATTACTTGGCTATGCAGCAAAAAAGTACATCTATGACCCACGTGTCAGGAAAAAGCAGCAATCTAAAAGATAATAAAATCATAAAACAAATACAGCGAGGAATTAAAAAATGAAACAACCTTACAATCAGGGGAATGTGCAGAATAATTCTGCGCTCATCACCACAGAAACAAGGGTCAAAGACACATTAAGCGAGGGCAGGCAGGAGCTTGAGGAAGCATTGGAATACATGAATAAGGTAAAGACCAAAGTAGCGACATGGCACGGCAATACAAAAGAATTCTTTGAAGAAGTGACTAATGAATATGAGATTAAAGCAAGAAAAATGGAAAAGAATAATGGTGACCTGAAAACTTATGATAAATTTAAAGCATTCTTTTCTACACTGCCAGGATTAGCAAAAAGGCAGGATCCTACCAGAAAAAGGTTTGGAAAAATGCTGGATACTCTTGTCAATGATGCTGAGGGCATTTATTCAAACCTCAACATAAAGATTGAAGATTACCATTCTGATTTTAAAGATGTTGATACTTTGTTTGGGGACCTTATCAAAGATTCAAAAAAATACGTTAGCGAAATGGGAAAGCAGGATCAATTTAAGAAGCAGTATGAGGGTGCGCTGCAAGACCTTGAAACCCAATTGGCAGCTTCAGACAAGCAAACTACAGATTATCTTGACATTAAGAAAACTATTATTAAAACAAAAAGACAGCTGGAAGAAGCATCCAGGCTAAGGTCATCAGCCCTGAACAAATACAATAATGGATTAAACCTTCTTGATGCTCTTGAAAGCCTTAGGGATGAAAGCGTGATAATGCTCTCAGAAGGAAAAAACCTATATGAGACATTGCAGAACAGTGTTGAATCACTCAAACCTCTTTTTGATCAGGTATCCTCAGCAGCAGATCTAGCAGAATTTCAGGTAAAGGCATTGGAAGCTCATGATATGCTTAAAGACACATTTAACCCTGCCATGATTGCTATCACTGCAGTTGCAAGAGGTGTCAGCAAGGTTGCTACAGAAAGAATCGGGGAAAATTTTATAGAAGACACGACAATTGAGGTTGTCCGGGCCTTAAGCGATGATCACCGGCAGGAAATGCAAAGAAGACATGTAAAGGAGGACACACTCATTGATAACATCATAAACAGCCAGGATCAAGGATACAAACCAAAACGCCTTGAAGAGCAGATCATAGACATAGGAAAGAATGAAAGTGGTATTTTTGAATCAGATAAAGATGATGCATGAGATGAATAAGGCCGGCAATAACTCAAAAATTTCCATCATCAGTCTTAAAGGATTAGGCAATCTTAATGGATATTATTCTGAACTCTTATCCAAACTTAATGAAGCTGAAGAATGGATGATGCAGCCTGTGAATCAAAATGATTCTAAAACAAGCTGGGACATAGACAGCAGCAAAAAAGCAGAGTATGACAGAAATCTGGAACAATTCAATTATCTTATAGGGTATCTGGGCAATGCAAAGGATAAACTCCAGGATGAGCTTATATTCAAATCAGATAATGTCAGGAAAATAGAGATACAGATGCGCAGGATGCGCAATGATCTGGAATCACAAAAATCCCTGCTTGAAGAACTTGTCGAAAGACGCGATACTGCAAGAGAAGCATATAACCATATTAAAGCAGAAAAAGGCCAGATAGACAGGGAAGACAAGAATTATATCTTAATCATAGAAAAATACCACTGCCTCAAAAGAAAAAAAGAAGATGCAGACAATGCTGCGCGAAATAATGCAAAGCAGTATGAAAATAGACTGCAGAATCTTAAGCTCATAGAAATTTCTGCTGAGCAAAGCAGAATGTCTCTTAAAGATGATAAAAATATAGCTGCATACATTGAAGGCGCACTCGAAAAAATAAATGTGATTTATCACCAGATTGTTGATCTTATGTGAAGAAAAGAAAATGGAAGAAATCATAAAGCTTGAAGGAAAAGCCAAAGACCATTATCTTAGCAACCTTGACACTTGCAGGTTATATCTGCAAGAAAAGGCAGAGAACCTGAATAAGTATAGTGTTCTATCAAAAAATATCACTGCAGATGGATATCTCTGGCTTGGTAAGACATATAACTTTCCAATGCAAAAACCAGATATTCTTCAAAACATCAAAGGCCTTATATCTATACTGCACCAAAAACCACAAGTGGAAGTGTCACTCGCTACAGGCATGCCTGCCGCATCCATGCTTATGGCAATAGATTATGCAGGAAAAAATATTGATGATGAGTTAAAGGAATTGACTTCAAAGATATCTTCTGGCTTTGCAGAAAAAAAAGATAGCAAGCTGACACTTGAAAACATGCTCATTTCAAGGATAAAATCAAAGATATATTCTTTTGACACTCCTGCTGCAGAATCGCTTCAGGCTGAAGGCAAGCCATTGCATGAGATTATTGCGCCTGAAATTACTTTAAGGGACAGGAAATATTTTCTTGATGCTGTTAAGAAAAATAATTTCAGTATTGATAGTGATATCCCAACAACAGCTGCAATTGTTGATAGGAAATCACTTAATGTAGATGATTGTGGCTATTTTTTAAACAAAATTTATTATCTCTTAGTGTGTGATATCAGCTTTACAGACTATGATTTTACACAAGGCAGTTTTAGCAAATCCATCATAAGGTTTTTTGTCGATGAGAAAAAAGCTAAAAAAATATTCTTGTCACCATTGGGGGATATACATGAGGATATTGCGGAAATCCCAGGAGTATTGAGGCCAAAATATCAAAAGATTCTTGGAAATGCATTCAAGAGCAGGAACATTGACCTCATATATAAACATGCTTCAGACATCAGATATTTCCACCCACAGGAGGTTATGAAACTTACATTAAAGCGGTTTTATGATGCAAACACAGACAACGCAAGCCTTGGGCTTCCTGAAAATTTCTTCAGGGATTATCCTGACGCTGTTGTTATGGATGTAGCAAGCGAAAGAATAATTCCATCTTATGATGTAAAAGAGTATCTTATAAATAAAAATTATCATCCTGAAACAAAAAAATCCAAAAACATTTTCAGGCTCTATTGGCATGAACAGCTTGATAAGCATTTATTCAACAGCCAAAAATTGGAAAACATCAAACCTATCAATATCCAGGACATATAGATGCACAACATCATAAGATCTGATGAAAAATGGACAAATACAAAGCAACAAAAGTTTTAACAAAGGAACTTGTAAAGCATAATGGCCAGCTTATAATCTCTGACCAGAACTACATGAAAAAGCTGTTTAATGAATCTGAGCAGATTTATGCAGCAGGCAATCCAGTTGAATTCCGTGAAGACTTGAGTAGTTTAACACAAAAACAGGAATTTTATGATTTGACAAATGGAAACAGTTTCCCTAATATTGAGGAATTCATAAAAGGTCATGTTCCTGAAGAAGCAAATTATTTATTTGATTTAGGGCATACACCACAATATAAATCAAGTTTGATCAAACGCGCTTTGACCCCATACTCAATAATAGGCAGCAAGGAAATTGAAGATGTCAAAAGACTGTTTTACAAAAATTATGACCTCAAAATCAGGGAAGCTGTCAGCAGCCTGGGCATAAAGGATTATTTTGAATTATACATGGCATATTCTTCTGAAGATTCTGAAAATATTTTTCAAGAGTCTTTGGGATTTTCAAAGTTCAGGCAGGAAACTGTTGAGTTTTTAAATCAGATTACATATGATAAGGATAATGAAGTGAATATGACAGATTTTAAAGGGATTCATCAAATTGACAGTCTAAACTCAACACTAAAAAAATTCAGCATTGATTTTAGTTTACAGCCAAGAAGTGAGACTACATGGATTAAAAGATGCAATATAGAAAATCTGATTGAATTGATCAATAAAGGAAATCCTGAGTATAACATCTTAATATATGATTCTCCTGATGACAAATTAATACATGACTTCTACAGGTTTGCTTTTGAGATGCCATATGAAGACCAGAACATTGAAGCAAACAAAGGTTTATTGGAAAAAACTCCTCATTTACTGGATATGGATATTATTTTATTAAGAGAATTCCAGGGAAAGCATTTCAAGGAATATTTTGAAGTACTGAATGCAGAGAATCAGAAAAGAATTGTCTGGAAAATTAAAAACAGTGGAATGGAAAACACTGCTAATAATTCATTTTTATGGTCTGAAGGATTTAAGGAAGTGAACCTTGATCACATGAACCTTTACATGGAAGATGCTGATGGATTTATTGAATATTTCCAGACTAAAAATCCAGAGGAAAAAAAGATCATTATTAGGGATGTTCTGGCATGTGATCATACTAATAGTAATATTGAAAATTGGCTAAATGAAAATGAAATTGAACTTATAAGAGAAGCCAGTTTTTCAGATAACAAAAATTTGACAATTTATTGATAGCAAATCCTATCCTCATCATAAATGGTGGGGTATTACGGATTCGCATTATAGATTATCAAATTTTTGGAATCCAAAATTTCGCACTGAAGTGAGGGGTATTAAACCCCAATAAAATTTCTTGCGAAATTTTCGATAAATAAAAGTCAAAAAGGTGAAAACATGGCATTAGAAATATCAGACAGGGAAGCTGAGAATTATAAAACAATCCTTGAAAGCATAGGCTATTCTACCAAATTAGGCAGCTTTAGTGTTGACAGCAGAGGATATTCTCCTGAACTTGGAAGCGAATTAGGAGATGATTACCTTGACAATAGGGTTATTATCGCATCTGAGAAGCAATTAAAAGAAATATCGATAGAGCAGAAGAATACTCCTTATTATATGTTCCAGATTGTTTCACACATCTCTAAAGAACTGGTTAAGTCAATAACCCCTTATCATGCAATGACTGGATGTGTTAACCTCATATACGGCTCAGATTCTCTTATCAGCATCTTTGATAAAGATTTTGAAAATTCTGATTCTCAATACACTGCGCTATATGCATCTTTAGTTCTGGATACTCTTGAAGGAGATATCAAAAAGATATGTTCCTCGCAAGAAAATATTAATAAGTTAACAAAGAGCCTCAAGAATCTTGATAATAATTTGCTTGAAAATATCCTGACAGAAACGCATCCATTAACATCCAAATATGGCTCAATCAGGGAAATCAACGCCAGAACCACTAATGTTAATATTGATTTATCTGAGATGAAAAAAATATTTCAATTCAGGCATAAATCCCGGGATATCACTGTATTCAACTGCAAAACACCTTTTTTAATCTATACTGGAGAGAAAAATATTGCAGATAACAAACCTGTGAAAATCCTGCACGAATCAGAGAAAGGCGCAATAATTGATTACAAAGTCAAAAACCAGCTTCTTGAGGTTGAAAAGGAAACTGTTGCTGCTATGATGGAATCAACAGCAAGATCTATTTTAAATAGCAAAAATCATGGCAGAACTAAATTAACAGGCTTCCAGTTTTACAAGGAATTCAATAAACTAAAAGAAAGCTCAGAGATTACAGAAGATCTTAAAAAAGCAGGCTGGCATCTGTTAAGGGATTTTTATTTTGACAGGATTGAATTCAATACGCTTCCGCTGGAGCTTAAAAAAAAGGTGGTTGTCGTGAAAAAATCTGAACGAGAAAGGAGTATAGATAATGCATAAGAAAGAAGCAACCAGGGTTTTGACAGCAGAACTTGTCAGGCATTCAGGCATTTCAATAGTCAGGGAAGACTTGTACAAGAAAGAATTAATTAAAAAATCTACATATTTTCACCAGTTCAGCAATCCTGTTGCAGTAGATTATAAATACCATAATCTTATGCTTGTGGCAGATGAGCCTGGAACTATACCTTCTGGATGGTATTTCTCTAACCCTCAACAGTATATCAAAAAACACAGAGGCTATACAACACTTGAAGGACTTATGGAAGAAATAGAATCCTGCAAGGGCGCAAACTATTTTTTTGTTGACAATCTGTTTCAGGAGAAATCATCAGAATCGCTAAGCAGCTTGCATTTCTTTGTAACACCTTATTCAATCATTGGAGAAGATGAGATTATTGATATAAAAGAATTTTTCTACAAGGATGTGCAGCCGCAAATCCTGGGTGCAATGGATGTTCTGAGCATAGAAAATTATGCTGATGTTTATCCATTATACGCAAATAACATGTCTCTGGATCTGACAGGCGCAGCTATTAAAGGATTCCTGAATCGTGCGCCCCATTTAAGTTATTTTAACGATTACTATTATGCGAATATAAAAGTAACAAATATTGATAAAGTTGGAGATTTGGATTTACTAAATTCAGAATTAGAAAAAATAGGTATAAAATCCCGCCTTGATATAACAAAATACAGAGAAGAAAAGGCAGCTAAGAATTTTCCAAAACGGATTCAGGAAATGAATATAGAAGAAGTTGTAAATGAAATAGAACAAAAATCTTTTCTGATTGCGCAAAAAGATACAAGGATGAAAATGTTAAAGAATCTTTGGAATTTTGTTTTCACAATCCCTTACAATGACCAAAACATTGAGAGTAATCAGGAGATCTTAAAGCATCATGCAGGAGAAATAGACTATATTAGCATTTTAGGGGATGAATATAACAAAAGCAGGCATTTCCCAGAGTATTTCAACTGCCTTAATGATCTACAGCAGCAAAGGGTTGTCAGATGCCTGAAAGCTCTCCCTGAACGAAACCTTACCAATGATTCTTTTTTATGGTCAAAAGGATTTAAGGAAGTGAACCTTGATTATATGAACCTTTATAAAAATGATGCTGAAGAATTCGCTGAATATTTCAGCAGCAGAAACAAGGAAGATAAGAAGATAATATTGAAAGACATCATAAACTGTGATTATACCAACAAATATGCTGCCGATTGGCTGAATAAGAATGAACTTGACCTTGTACGGGAAGTGAGTATGGATGGATGAAGAAAAAGCAATCAAAATCCTGACTGAAAACCTTGCTAAGGACTTAGGCATTTCCATAGTCAGGGACACAAGATGGAAGGATAAACTGACAGAAAAATCAATGCACTTCTATCAGCATAGTGATCCGTTTGTAGCAGGACATTGCTATGGTTCTCGCATTAAAACCACAATTAATGATGGTAAGCAGACTCAGGAAAATGGATGGAATTTTGTTAATAGTCAACATACACAAAGCGATTACTTATTTTATTATTCTCTTGACAAAGCTATTGCTGCTGAAGAAAAATACAAAAGCGCAAATTACTTTTTTATAGATCAACCTGTTACTGGTACTGCTTCTCAATCCTCAACTGGTTTTTATTTCTTTGTGACACCATATTCAATCATTGGGAAGAAAGAAGTTAATCATCTCAGGAAACATTTCTACAAAGATGTTGACCAGAATATTGCATCTGCCATGAGAACACTGGATATCCAGGATTATAGCGAGCTGTATAAGCTTTATTCTCAAGGCGGCATGGACAAAGAATTCATGGAAAAGTATGAACTTTATTTGAAATTCGTTAATTCCCAGTCATGCCTTGTTCATAACAAGAAAGGTCACACTGAGAGATGCAGGATTGAGAATCATTTTCAGCATTCGATTGGAGAGTTAAATAATATAATTAGTAGAATACTGAGCAAGACATCTAACATTCCTTGTGATGATTGGATATCCATGGGACGTTTTAAATTCAAAAAGTATGAATTTGAGAAATACACCTCTATTGGGAAATATAAGGATGTGCTGCCTGATTTCCTGAGTTTTGTTTTCAGCATGCCTTATGAAGACCAAAATATTAATGTGAATAAGGAAATCCTTAAATTGTATGCAGAGAATATTGATTATCCAGAAATTATGGCAGATGAATATGCTAAAGGCAGGCATTTCCAGGACTATTTCATGTGCCTTAACAATGCACAACAGCAGAATTTTGTCAGGAGCATGAAAAATGCGTCTGAAAGAAATCTTGCCAATGATTCTTTTTTATGGTCACAAGGATTTAAGGAAGTGAATCTGGATTACATGAATATGTATAAGAAAGATTCTCAAAAATTTATTGAATATTTCAAAAGCAAAGAGCAAGAGGATAAGAAGATAATATTGAAAGACATCATGAACTGCGATTATACCAACAAAGATGCTGCTGATTGGCTGAATAAGAATGAACTTGATCTTGTACGGGAAGTGAGCATGGATGGATGAAGAAAAAGCAGCACGGATTCTGGCAAGAGAATTAGGCGCCAAGGGAAAAAGGAAGATTATTATTGAAGAAACTCATAAAGAACAGCTTCTAAAGAACAGTTCTGCCTTTTATCAGGTTGCTGCGCAGATTTATGGAGAACAAAGTCAAAGTGGTAAATATGATAATAACTTTACTCTATCTATTATTGATAACCTGCTGTACAAATACTCCTACCTTGAAGATGCTAATTATTTCTTTCTAACAAATATATCTATAATAAAACAAGAGAGAAGCAGGTATAGTTATGATCAAAAGGTTCCATTTATAATCACGCCATATGCTTTGATTGGCAAAAACGAGAAACAAGACCTAAAAAGGTTGTGCTATAAAGATGTCCCTGCAAATATTTTATATGCAATGACTGTTTTGAGGATAGATGATTATGTTGATAATTATAAATCATACATTGATAATAATAATAGTAGTAATTTACGTGATGATTTCTACAATTTTGTTTTTAGCATTCCTTATGAAGACCAGAACATTGAGTGGAATAAAACGTTCTTGCGGTATCATAAAGTAAGTGATTATGTTGATATTTTGATAAACGAATATACTAAAGGCAAACATTTTCAGGAATACTTTGAATGCCTTCCTAACAATGATAAACAGCAAAGAGTTGTCAGACACCTGACAAGCGTAAAGGAAAGAGACCTTTCTCATGATTCTTTTTTATGGTCACAAGGATTTAAGGAAGTGAATCTGGATTACATGAATATGTATAAGAAAGATTCTCAAAAATTTATTGAATATTTCAAAAGCAAAGAGAAAGATGATAAGAAAATAATATTGAAAGCTATCATGGATTGTGATTATACCAACAAAGATGCTGCTGATTGGCTGAATGAGAATGAACTTGACCTTGTACGGGAAGTGAGCATGCAATAGCCAAATATCCTTCAATCCACTCCCCTTTTTAGATGTCCTGTAGTATATCCCTTGCTGATTTTAAGATCATCGAATGGCTCCAGATTCAGTATTTTCCGATAGATCCTTACATATTTACCAACATCCTTTGAGATATCCATATAGAAATATTTTATCCCCTGCTTTAGGTAATCCCTAAGATGATTGAAAAGCCCAAGTTGCCTGCAGTTCAGTATCTCATAAACTCCATGCGATTCCCTGACTTTAAAATGTCGCGCTTCATCGTCTATAAGTTCAGGCATCACCAATCTTTGTTTTGCAGTCATCAGCACAATATCACCATGCGCCATTGCAATGAATTTCTTATTTTTCAAGGCAGAAATCTCATCAAAATTAAGTTCAGGGGAACATATTGGTATTGCCTGATAGCAGCTTAAATCAATATCATTGAAGCAATTGAAAGAATAATCAAGATGCAGTGTAAGAGGCAGGGAATATTGGCTGAGTGATTTCAGCAGGCCCCTGTTGCCGACAAGCACGCCGTCAGGCCTTATATTCTCTACCAGCCTGACAATATCATCAATCTGCTTGTCTGAAACTATTCTTGGCGTATAGACAAAAAACTTTGAATGTTTCAATAAGCCCTTTACTTCCTGACAGTCTTGTTTCAATACATCATAATAGACAATATCTGCTTTTGCCTTGTCTGCTTCAAGGGCTGATTTCTTATTATAGGTCTTGACAAATATTCTTGCTTGATCTTTATTTTCCTGTTTCTTAAATTCAGGAAGCATGATTTTATTTTTGCTTCTCCTTTTAGTTATAGCTGGGCTGTCCAAGCCAATCTCATCACCAAGATAGGCTTTCATATAAACTGAAGATGTCTTATATACCTGGATGCTTTCCATATCCCTTGCTTTTTTTATTGCAGAGATGTCTATTATGTCCCCAGCAGATGCCTGTTTTACAGCAACGCCTTGTTTCAGTATGCTACTCACTTTCTGGCCTATCACCTTGTCTGCCAGCCAAAACGCAATTCCATCGCCAACATTGATGCCTTTTTTCAGATGTATAAACCCATGCCTCATCTGACCGATGTACAGTCCGCGATTCATAGGTTTTCTTGTGTCCACAATATTATCTTCAAAAGCAAAACCGATGGTAAATTCTCTGTTGAATGCAATCTTCAGCTCATCAATGTCTTTTTCATCAACGACAAACTTGCTGCTCTTTTTCTCATTATTCTTTCCATCATAATACAAATCAATATATTTGCGGTAGATTCTTGCTGCTGTGGCAACATAGAGCGGACTTCTTAATCTTCCTTCTATCTTAAATGAAGAGACACCTGCCTTAATCAGTTCAGGAATCTTCTCCAGCATGCATAAGTCCATTGTGCTGAGATTATACTTATTGTTGTATCTTTTTCTGCAGGGTTGTGCGCACATTCCCCTGTTGCCGCTTCTTGCTCCAACCACTGAAGAAAACAGGCACTGCCCGCTGTAACTGAAACATAATGCGCCATGCACAAAAACCTCAGTGGAATGGCGTGAGGATATTGCCTTAATCTCATCAATATATAGCTCCCTTGCAAGTATAACTCTCTCAATATTTAGAGGTATAGAATAGCTATTGACAACTGTTGCTTGAGTAGAAAGATGTATTTTAAGGCCAGGAAAATTCTTTTTTATTATAGGAATAAAACAGGGATCCTGGATGATAACTGCATCTGCTTTTGCAGAGTACGCTACATCCATAAGCTCAAAATACTGTTCAATCTCATTATTTTTGACAAGCGTATTAAGGGCAATATAGACTTTGACATTTCTCTTATGGCAATAGCCTATCACTCTGGATATGTTATTCTCATTAAAGTTAGCAGCGCTCTTTCTGGCATTAAATTTGTTCATGCCCAGATAAACTGCATCTGCTCCATTATTTACAGCAGCCCTTAAGCATGTCTCATTCCCTGCTGGCAGCAATAGCTCGATTTTTTTCCTTTTATTCTTCATTCTATAAAACAATTATTGAATAATAACATCATGAAAATTAATCACTTAATCTTCTGGAATAATAATCTCCTTCTCCAATTCTTTAATATCCTTAATGCACTTCTGCTTTTTCAGGAACTTATCAACTATTTTCTTATCAATAATATCAGTCTTGGACAGATAGCATATTATCGGCTTTTCCAGCTTCTTAAGGCTATTGTAAAGCTTCAGCTGCGACTCGATAGGGTAAGACTCAGTCAGGTCAAAGATATAGATGATCTTCTCAGCAAGCAGCTTTATTGCAAGGTATGCCTGTTTCTCTATGTAATTCATCTTATTGAACCTGTCCAAGGTACCTGGTGTGTCAAGCAGCTGTATCTTCTTCTCATCTTTCTTGTAATAAGCTACATTTATGCCTTTTGTAGTGAATGCATAGTTGCTTATCTCAGGCTTTGAGCCGGTCAGTTTATACAGCAGTGTTGTCTTGCCGATATTTGGGAATCCTGCAATCGCTATTGTAGGGATAGAGGTCTTGATTGTAGGAAATCCTTTCATTGTCTTTCTGGCTTCTTCAAGAAAAGCAAGCTCTTTCTTGATCTGTTTTACAAATGAAGATATCCTGCCGTAATATTCTCTTCTGTATTGGTTTATCTTAGTAAGGTCTGCGCATTTGTTTATCTTGCTTGAATATATCCTAAAGAACTCTTCTATGCGCTTTCCAGCCCAGTTGACACCGCCTAATGATTTTTTAAGATGTGGATAATCCAATGTGCATTTTATCAGCTCAATATAGAATTCAGGAAGATTATCTATGCTTGGGAATGAACTTACAATCTTATTAAGGGGTGAAGTAAGAGAATCCTTGATTATCTCAATCTTTCTTGTCTCTATATATCTTGATTTCTCCATCCTTGTTCCCTTAAGTTTTGAAGAGCGGATCTGCTTTGATTTCTCCTTTGCTCTCCTGAAAGCTACATCAAGGTAAAAGTCTGGATTTTCTACTTTTGTAAGGTCCTGAAAGTTCATAGGATGTGAAGAATAAAAAGGGATATATAAATCTACGCCTTATTTGCATCTACTAATACCTTCAAAACCCTTGCCCTGTTCATAGAAGGTACTGCGTCCCTGTAAGGGACAACCAATGTCATTAAGTTAAGGTATTTTATTCAAGATTTTCTTAGGATTCAAATCAATCCTAATCTAATTCTTTGCCTGCTTCCACCATTGTTCCAGCGACGGCCATTAGCATTCGCAAAGGAAAAGAAAAGAATTAGGAAAGATTTGGAGAGGCTACATCTAATACCCTTATTTGAGTATCATATCATGCACTGCGCCGTCTGCCAATGAATAGACTGATTGCAGCTCGACTATGCATTTCCTGTGCATATCGTCAATTGTTGTGCATGCTGCGCTGCTCATTGCTGACTTTATCTTAAGCAATGTCTCTGGCAGGTTCTTTCTCTCATGTATCTTCCCTATACAAGGCACATATCCCTCTATTCCTTCTTCAAAAAATATGTCACTTGAGCTGTCATACCTTCCGTAATTTCTTCCCTTGCTCGATGCCTCCATCCAGTATTCCTTGACAAAGCCGTGCTTCTTGTGCCTGTACTGCGGAGCTGCGCTTTCCCTGTATTGCACAAAATACCTTCCCATCATGATGGCATCAGCGCCCATGGCAATCGCAACAGCCATATGCGAAGTATTGCTTATGCCACCGTCAGCAATAATAGGGATGTATGAATCAGTCTTTTTATGGAAATCATCCCTTGCATCAGCCGCATCCATCAATGCTGTTGCCTGGCCTCTTCCGGTTCCTTTTGTCTCCTGTGTTATGCATCCTGAGCCTATGCCCATTCCTATCTTGACTGCATCAAATCCTGATCTTGCAAGATGCATAAATCCGTCATATGTTATGATGTTCCCTCCAACTACTGGAATATCTGACCTTGATTTTATATAATCAAGAGTATCTGCCTGAAAGCTTGAATAGCCGTCTGACGCATCCACGAATATGACCTCAGGCCCTGCCTCAAGAAGCGCATCGATCCTCTCCCTGTCCCCTGGCTGCGTCGATACAGCAGCAGCTATGCAGTACCTCTTATTCTTGTCACTAAGTTCATTAGGGAAATTAATATTTTTGTCAAGGTCTTTCTTGAACACAACAGACTTGAGATTAAAGTTCTTGTCCACTATCGGAAGGAACCCCCTGCGATACTTAATCATGAGCTCATTAGCCTCACTGAGGCTGACCCTTTCAGATGCGACATCAAGCTCTGTAATCATATAATCTGAGACAATGTTGTCCTTGTACTTCCTTGTAAAATCCTTATCTGTGATTATACCTAAGAGATTTCCTTTAGAGCTTCCATTCTCTGTAACAGGGAATATAAAATACCCTGTACGATCAATAGTGCTGATTACATCATCTATTCTTGAGCCTGGTGAAAAGCATATCACATCTTCCTGAAACCCCGCCTTGTACCTTTTCACATCAGTTATTATCCTTACCTGCTCATCAACAGGTATGCTGCAGGGTATTACGCTTATGCCTCCGTGCTGTGCAAGAGCAATAGCAAGCTCAGTGCCTGAAACTGCCTGCATAGCTGCGCTTACAAACGGGATATTAAGATAAAAGAAATCATCGCCTTTCCTGCACAGCCTTGTCTTAAGGCTTATCTCTGATATTACATTATCCAGTGTTGTCTTTCTAGGAAGTATCCGGAATTCTCTTAAGCTGTATGCAGGCTCCAGTGTTATCCTTTTATTTTTTTCCATGTTTTCACCTCTTTTTGCATTGCATGGCATTGAACAGAAACAGCGTATATTTGTAAAATATGCAGATGCAGTATAAGCTCCATATAAAAGTGAGTTTGATTGTATTTAAAAAATTATATAGACATCAGTTAGTAAGTAAAACAATAAAATCCAAAACATTTATTAATGACTTCTCCTGAAAGTACCATATCAATAATTGGGGGGATATAATATGGAATTAGTATGGCTGATTGCAGTTATTGCAATATTTATCGCCAGCGGGCTGAAGATAGTAAATGAATACGAGCGAGGGGTAAGATTCACACTCGGAAAATATTCAGGCATAATGAAACCTGGATTGCGGATTGTTGTTCCTGTAATCCAAACATGGCAGCGGGTTGATATGAGAGTAAAGGCTGTTGATGTGCCTGAGCAGGATGCAATAACAAAAGACAATGTAAGCGTAAATGTGAATGCAGTATTATATTATAAGGTTGATTCCGCAGATAGCGCAATCCTTAAAGTAGAGCATTTCAACTATGCTGTCTCGCAGCTTGCGCAGACAACAATGAGAGATGTTGTAGGAGAGGTAACTCTTGACCAACTTCTTGGAGAAAGGGACAGGCTGTCAAACAGGATTCAACAGATTGTTGATAAAGCGACAGATCCATGGGGCATAAAGGTAACCAGCGTTGACCTCAAGCACATTGAGCTGCCAGGAGAGATGAAGAGAGTGATGGGCAAAGAAGCAGAAGCTGAGAGGGAAAGAAGAGCAGTGGTAATAAAAGCCCAGGGAGAAGTCACAGCATCAACTAATCTTGCGAAAGCAGCTGATACACTTGCAAAGTCCTCAGGAGCACTTCATCTTAGGACACTACACAGCATAAATGACATCAGCTCAGACCAGAGCAATACAGTAGTGTTTGCTATGCCTCTTGAAATATTGAGAGCTTTTGAGAGGTTTGGGAACAAATAATGTATTGATGAAAAAAGAGAAGGCCCAAGAGTTAGGGTTTTTGTCTTGTGTGGGGGTAGGTTACAAATTCAGAATAAAATCCTTTGGACCTTCTCATAAGCATGAATCTGAACAAAGCCACCCTTGGGCATAATATATCATAAACATAACTAGTATATAAATGTTACGTTTATTGTGACTAGTATAGGAAAAGATATACTAAGATTCTTAAACTATCCTATATTCATAACAAATAAAAGAAAGGTTTAAAATTCCTAACAAGTCTTTAATCCTTATATAATATGGCAAACTTTATCTCAAAAGACGAATTAAAGGCAATAAAGGTATTGTTCATGGCAGGGGATGGACCTGATTCAACCAAAGTCTATGGAATGAACAAATGCCTGATTCCTATAAAAGGCAAGCCTGCGCTAGGATATATGCTGGATGTATTTCATGACATCGGCTCAAAAAACATCTATATTGTAGGTGATGAAAAAGATCTGAGAGACAAGCTTGGGTCTGACAAAAGCATGAATTACATTGACTGTAAAGGCACATTAAGCACAAAGATATCGAAGATACTTAGCGAATTCCAGTTAGGCAAAGATGAGGCTTTGCTTTTTATGCAGGGGGATACACCATTATTCACCAAAAGATCACTTTTCTATTTTCTTGATAGATGCGACCTTGACAATGCTGATTTTTTCTATCCGCTTGCGCCTAAGGAATGCATCGAGTTTTTCAATCCATATTTTAACAGGAGATACATATTCACAAGGGACATTGACACAAGGTTGAACTGCATGACTCTTTTAAAGCCTCACAGATGCAATTTCAGGTATGTGCAGGATATTGCTGATAACAGGAAAGTTGATTCGCAGGATAAGGATTTTGGGAACTACAGCAATCCAAATAATTTTCTGATGACAGCATTCAGGGCACTGGGTCCTGGAGGCTTTGTGAAAGTAGTTGAGATGCTCAGCGCTTTGGTCTTATCATATTCTAAATACCATAATCTTTTCAGATTCATGAAGAACAGAACAACTGTTGCAGACATAGAAAAATATGGGAGCAGGGTATTTAAGGCAAGAGTGAATGCTGTAATCACGCCTTATGCAGAAGGTACGCTGGATCTTGACAGTCAAAGGGATGCGGATACCTATATTAATCATATGGATCAGCTTGAAGCAAGGGTAAGGCAGGAGCATGAATTGATAGACTATTTTGAGGACAATATTGAGGCAGTCTCATCAATCGCCCATGGTTATCTATCATCCACCAGGATCAGCCCTAAAAAGAGAAACCATATTCCATTAAGGATAGAAATCAAAAAAGAGTATTATATGCTGAAAAAAGTGTTTAGGACATACTCGAAAAAAGGTTTGAATAAAAAGATATGAATAAGCAATAATCAATAACTATTTAAACACAATCATCTTTAAATAACGCAGAAATGGCAGAAGTATATTTTAGGAAACCGGATTTTAAATCTCTTGCTAAAGAGGATAAAACTATAATTGATATGCATTACCATACAAGATATTCTACAGACAGCATAGCCAGGCCCAGGCTTATTGTGAAAAAAGCAAAAAAGATTGGCATAGGAGTCGCGATTACAGACCACAATACAATAAGAGGCGCAGAGAGGATGTGGGAATCCAGAAAAGAGGTTCCTGTAATACCTGGGATAGAGGTTACTGATGCCACATGTATCCATACCCTGATATATTTCTACAGCCTAGATGAGCTGCAGGATTTCTACAATAAAACAATCAAGCCAAGGCTTTATAATATGCCTTTTTTCATATCAAAAAACCTGAAATATGTGCTGGAATGCTCGCGTGATTATAACTGTGTTGTCTGCATACCTCATCCATTCTCACCTGGTTCAGTAAACATAAACAATGTAAAATGGAGCAAGGACATGATGGACTCTGTCAATCTCATTGAAGTGCTGAATGCATTCAACCTAAGGACAAGAAATATGTTTGCCATGGATTTTGCAAGAAAAGTCAACAAAGGGATAACAGGAGGAAGTGATGGCCACTCAATTGGTGAGCTGGGGAATGCCATAACAATAGCAGAAGGAGAATCAATAGAAGATTTTCTTAAATCATTGATAAAGAAAAGATCAACAGTAATTGGAAAAGAAAGCAACATAGTGAAAAAAGCAATGCAGGCGCTGGGGAAAGAGACAACAGCTGTAAGGCGAAATATAAAATCAAGAAACCAGCTAAACAAATTCAGGTCACAATTTTATGTAAACAAGGAGAACATAAAGTCAAAGATAGGGAATGGAAAGGAAAGAATAATGAAGATGGTCTCCAATAAGAATTTAAAAAAGCAATAAGGCTTGAATGTAGGCTTATTGAAAATTTCGCATAGTGGAATTTTCTAATGGAGTTTAAATACCTAGCACTTTAGTGCGAAATTTTTAATCCCAAAAATTTGACCAAGAATAATGTCAAATCCGTAAATACCCCAACCTTTAGGTTGATGGAATAGGATTTGACTATGTCAAAAATTAGCAACCACCACCAGTCATAGACTGGTGGCATGCTCGCCTTTCAGGATAGGGTTGCTAATTTTGGGGCTTAGTATACCACAATATAATCCACCAGTCGCAGACTGGGGGTATACTAAGTATCAAAAACCTGAACAAAGCAATTGAAGATAAATCAAAAATCCAATCGTCGCAAGAGGGGGGTATAATCTTACATTGGGTTTTTGGTCATAAAAATATACCATGCATATAATCATTAGCCATACCCAGCCACTGCAAGCAGCGGGGTATATTTTTATAAATTAAAGGATTTCAAAGGATAATTGATACCAAGATTATCTTTTTATCATCTCTGGGCTATATCAGTATAATGATATAGTTTTAGTACAAATTATATCAGTATAATGATAAAGCTTAAATATTAGTATATTATTCTTATCAATATGCTTGATCAAAATACAATATTTGCAATACTCAGAGAACAAAATTATTGGCATAAGGAGATTAAATTAGACTATGTCCCAAGGAGACAATATCTTGATTCAAAATTAATCCGTTCCAAATCAATATTAGTAATTAAAGGTCCAAGAAGAGCTGGGAAAACTGTACTGCTAAAGCAGATAATAGGACTCCTTGGTGAACATAATATTCCAAAGGAGCAGATACTCTATGTGAACTTGGAATATTATAAGTTCTTTGACCATTATTCCCTTGATCTGCTCGAAGAGATTCTGGAAGTATATAGAGAGAATATAAATCCAGACAAACAGGTATATTTTTTCCTTGATGAGATTCAGAATATAAATGGATTTGAACGTTTCTTAAGGACAAAATATGACTCAGAAGAGAATATCAAGTTGATTATAACTGGCTCAAATGCTAAATTATTGTCAAAGGAATTAGGGACACTACTTACAGGAAGAATATCGACTATAGAGGTGCTGCCATTCTCTTTTGATGAATACCTAATTTATCATAAGATAGATATTGCTGGAAAAAAATATTATGAGATTGAGCATGTAATGCCTAAAGTAAAGAAGCTATTTAACCAATACCTTAAGTTAGGTGCAATACCTGAATTCCTTGATGAGCCTAACCCTTCTGAAAGAATATATGAATATTTTGACAATGTCCTGTTTAGGGATATTGTTCAGAGATTCAACATAAGGAATTCAAAACTGATTAAGGAGCTTGCATTATTCCTCTTAACAAACAGCGCAAAATTGTTCTCAATAAACAAAATAAGCAAGGCATTTGGGGTTTCAATAAATACAATACAATCTTATCTCTCTGATTTAGAACTTTCTTATTTATTCTTTTATCTCGACATGTTCTCGTATTCATTAAAAGAGCAGATAACGACTCAGTCAAAAGTATATTCTATGGATACTGGACTTATTAACACTCTTGGGTTTAGGTTTTCAGAAGATTTGGGGAGGATTCTTGAAAATCTTGTATTTATTGAACTCAAAAGGGTTGAAAGTGAGATATATTACCATAAGGACATAGAAGCAAAAAGCGAATGCGATTTCATAATTAAGAAAGGAACTAAAATAACTCAAGTTATCCAGGTAACAAAAACATTAAAGGATGAGAAAACAAAAGAAAGGGAAATAAAAGGTCTTAAGGACGCACTGGAAAAGTATGATCTTAGGCAAGGTTTATTGTTGACAAAGGATGATTTTGATAACCTTAAATCTCAAGGCTATGATATTAAGGTCAGGCCTATATGGTTCTGGCTGCTGAATAAGGAAGAATAAGAAAAATCCAAAAACTTAATAAACAACCATCAACTTTTTGAGAAGAATGGATAAATTCAGGCAGGATGCAATAAACTTCCTTAAAACAGAGACAAAACTCAAAGATATCCCCCTAGAGATACCTCCTGATCCAAAGATGGGAGACTATGCATTTCCATGCTTTGCATTATCAAAACAGCTGAAGAAAAGTCCTAATGATATAGCAAAAGATATTGCAGCCAAATTCAGGCCAACGGAATATCTCTCTGAAGCAAAACCAACAGGCCCCTATCTTAATTTCTTTGTAAATCAGAATTTGCTTAGAGAAACAACACTTAAAGATATCCAGAAACATAAAGAAAAGTACGGCTCCAAAAAATCCAAAGATGAAAAGATTATGATTGAATATTCTTCTCCAAACACAAACAAGGCGCAGCATCTAGGGCATGTGCGAAACAATCTTTTAGGTATTGCGCTCTCTAATATTCTTGAATTTTCAGGCTATAAGGTAATAAAGACATGCCTTATGAATGATAAAGGGATGGGAGTTGCAAAATCAATGCTTGCATATAGATTATGGGGCAATAATCAGGAGCCAGACATTAAAAGCGATCATTTTGTTGCCAAATGGTATATTGAATTCGGCAGCAGGGCAAAAGATGATCCTGAGCTTGAAGACAAAGCAAAGCAACTGAACAAGCTCTTTGAGGAAGGTGACCCAAAGACAATAGAACTATGGAAAAAGATGAGCAAGTGGGTATATGATGGCTATGATATTACATACAAGAGGCTGGGATGTGTCTTTGATAAGATATACTATGAAACCAGGATATACAAGAAAGGAAAGGATATAGTCGCAAAAGGCCTGAAACAAGGAATCTTTGAGGAAGATGAGGGAGCTGTAATAGCTAATCTTGAAAAATTCAAAATTCCTAATAAAGTGCTTCTCAAGTCAGATGGCACATCACTTTACATAACACAGGATATATATCTTGCTGAGCTTAAGGAAAAAGAGTTTGGGGTTGACAGAAGCATATATGTTGTCGCATCAGAACAGAATCTTCATTTTCAGCAGCTTTTTGTTATACTCAAGCTGCTTGGACATAAATGGGCAAAGAAATGCTATCATCTAATCTATGGCATGATTAATCTTCCAGAAGGCAAGATGAAGTCCAGAGAAGGCACTGTTGTTAATGCTGATGACCTGATGGATGATATGGAAAAGCTCGCTGAAACAGAGATCAAAAAAAGGCATGACCTTCCTGAAGATGAAATCAAAAGACGCGCAGTTCAGATAGGAATAGGAGCATTGAAGTTTTATATCCTTAAATATGAACCAGCAAAAGATTTCCTCTATAATCCTAAGGAGTCTATATCTTTTGAAGGCGAGACAGGGCCTTATGTACAATATGCTCATGCAAGAATATGCAGCATATTCAGAAAGTATGGAAAGGATATTGATTATGATGCTGATTATTCACTGCTTAATTCAGACTATGAAAAAAAGCTTGTTATACTGCTTAAGCAATTCCCTGGATTAATCAATGACAGCGCTGAACATTACAAGCCTTCAATGATATGCCACTACCTGCTTAATCTTGCACAGCAATTCAATGAGTTTTACCATAACTGCCCAATCCTTAGAGCTGAAGAAGATGTAATGAAAGCAAGGCTTGCTTTGGCAGACTCTGTAAGGCAGGTATTAAAGAATGGATTAGCTCTTCTTGGCATAGAAGCGCCAGAGGAGATGTAATTCAATGGTAAGTATTTAGTCAGATATAAAGGAGCACGAGCATCTTCAAAACTCAGGAAGTATTTTTAGACGGCTCTGCGTCCCCGCAGGGGGCATCCCCCCGCGACGAGCAAGACTTCAAAAATTGAAGGAGTTTTGACGTGATGATGCTGGTGCTCCTTAAATAATAGACTAGATAGATATATTCAATGCAAAGATTATTAAAGTATGAAAATAAAATCATAATAGCTGATTCCAAATGATAAAGTATAAGATTCTGATGTTTGTAATAATGCTTTTCTTTTCAGGATTCTTTTCTATGACTGAGACAGCTTTTTTATCTCTTTCCAGATTAAGGATTCATCATCTTGTAGACAAAAAAGTAAAAGGCGCAGACCTTATCCAAAGACTAAAGCATGATATGCACAAGCTTATTATTGCAATATTGGTAGGCAATAATCTTGTAAATGTTGCAGCTTCAGCTATAGCTACTTCTATTGCTCTTGAGATTTCAGCATCATGGGGCATATCAATAGCAACTGGCTCAGTGACATTGATATTGCTTGTATTTGGAGAAGTCACCCCAAAATCGTTTGCAATGCTCCATAAGGAAAAGATATGCCTTGCGACTGCCAAATTAATGAGGATTTTGATGGTATTATTCTATCCTTTGATAATAATGCTGGACTGGATGTCAAAGAAGATAACAAAGAGAGATGACAATCAAAGATCTCTCCAGATAACTGAAGAAGAAGTAGAATCAATAATAAAGCTTGGCGAAGAGGTTGGTTCAATAGAAAAAGAAGAGAAAGAAATGATACATAACATATTCAAGTTCAATGACATAAGTGTCGGTGAGGTGATGACACCAAGAACAGATATGTTCCGCCTTAATGCTGGAATAAAAATTGCTGATGCGCTTGAAAAAGTAATGTCAATGAAGTTCTCCAGAATTCCAGTATATAACGGTGAAACAGATAATATAATTGGTATTGTCCATATCAGGGATATACTCAGTGCTATAGTGAAAAATAAAAAAGATGACGTGCTTAAAGATATAATGCATGATTCTTATCTGGTTCCTGATTCAAAAAAGATAGATGACATGCTTACAGAGTTCCAGGACAAAAAGATACAGATGGCAGTTGTTATTGATGAGCATGGCGGTGTTGCAGGAATAGTAAGCATAGAGGACCTTTTGGAAGAGATTGTTGGCGAGATATATGATGAGAAAGATATAAAAGAACATCCTATCAGAAAAATCAATAAGACAACAGCAATTGTCAGGGGAAAAGCAAGGATTGATGAAATAAACAAAGAGCTTGGCACAAGATTCAGGCAGAATGATTCCTATGACACAATCTCTGGAATGATCATGCACAAGCTTGAGAAAATACCTAAGCATGGAGACAAGGTATCAACAGGGAAATATGATATAATTGTAGAAAAAGCGACAAAAAACAAGGTTCTTGAAGTGAAGATTGTAAAAAGATGATAAAAGCAGCAATTTTTGACGTGGATGGTGTTCTTGCAGATAGCATACCCATGCATTTCAACATATGGAAAAATGTCCTTAAGGAATGCGGAGTCGATATAGAATATAAGGAATGGATGCCTTTTATTGGCAGAATCGGGCCTGACTTCATAAGGCATATTAATGAGTCAAGAGGTCTGGATCTTGACCCCATTGAGTTAAGGGACAGGAAACATGATATCACAGAGAAACTTTATACTTCAGACTTAAATCTTTTTAAGGGAGCCAAAGAGCTGCTTAAGGCTCTCCATGACCATGGATACAAGCTTGCAGTAGGTTCAAGCGAATGGCGTAATAATGTTATGCATCTCCTTAAGAGATTCTCTGTTGATTCCTATTTCTCTGCGATTCTTGGTCTGGAAGACATAGAAAATCACAAACCAGAGCCTGACATCTACCTGAAAGCTGCTAAACATCTGGGAGTTGAGCCATCTCAATGCGTTGTGTTTGAAGATTCTCTTACTGGGGTTAAGGCAGCAAAGAATGCAGGCATGAAATGCATTGCAGTCGAGACAAGCTTCCCTGAAAAAGATCTGGCAGAAGCTGATATTGTTGTTAAAAGCCTGCAGGAAAAAGAAAAAATAATTGAATTTATAAGAAATAATTAATCACTCGTCTACTAAATCATCAAACGAGCTTTCGTTGCTCTCTCCATCATCCAGCCTTACGCTTTTGTCATAAGCATTTATCTTTGGAATGCCTTACTGCGGTTCATCTTTCCTGACAGAGGTATCTAGTTCTGCAAATATCTCATCAACAGTCCTTACATCATTGGATATGTCATAATTCTGACTATTCTCTTCAGTCTGATTTAATATTTTATCAGAATTTGTCATGATTTCATTGTTGTTTTCTTTAGGCGCATCTTGTTGTTCAGTTTCCTCTTGCTGTGTTTCTTCTAACTCTTCTGCCATTTCTCTTGTTCCTTCTTCAGCTTTTTGGAATTCTCTCTCATACTCATCTAATTCTTCTTGTGCAGCAGGTGTTTCTTCTTCATCTGGTCGTTCTTCTACTTCCTCTTCTCTCTCTTCTTCTGTTTCGGTTGTATCTTCTTCCTCTGGTTGTTCTTCTACTTCCTCTTCAGTCTCATCCTCTGTTTCGGTTGTATCTTCTTCCTGAGGCTGCTCTTCTACTTCCTCTTCTGTTTCTTCCTCTGTTTCGGTTGTATCTTCTTCCTCGGGCTGTTCTTCTACTTCCTCTTCAGTCTCTTCTTCTGTTTCGGTTGTATCTTCTTCCTGAGGCTGTTCTTCTACTTCCTCTTCAGTTTCTTCCTCAGTTTCTGTTGTATCTTCTTCCTCGGGTTGTTCTTCAGTCTCTTCAGTCTCTTCTGTCTCTTCTGTCTCTTCTTCTGCTTCGGTTGTATCTTCTTCGCTTTCAGTTTCTTCTGCAGCAGTTTCCTCAACTGTATCTATATTCTCTTTCTGCTCTTCCAACTCTCCAACATCTTCTTTCAACTCTTCTTCCCATTTCTGCACTTGTCCAGCTGCTTCTGGATCTGGCTCTTCCTTGAGATCTTCAATCTGCTTCTCTATTTCCTTTGCTTCTTCTTTTTTCAAGCCAAGCTCTTTTTCAAGAAGCTCATTATTCTCATCAGGAATCCCAATAATATCCTTTGCTCTTTCAACTGCCTGCAATGTGCTTGCAGCAAGTCCGCTGTTCTTTAGTGTTTCAGCAAGTTCTTTTACTTTTGCTGCCTGTTCTGGAGTCATATGCCCCACCTCCTATCAAGATTCTAATCTTTTTGTTGTTGTGAATTTGTCCCCTGTTATATGATATAACCTGTGGTCCTGCTCTTTTAATTCTGACCTGAGGACATGGCCAATGAATATCACATGGTCTCCTGCCTCTATCTCATTGATGACCTCGCATTCAAGATATCCTAATGCTTCTCCGATCAATAAGCAGTCAATCTTATCAGCCTCTATCTTTGTAAGCCCTGCTTCTCTGAATTTATCAATATGCTCACCAGATACTCTGCCGCATTTGATTGTCTTTTCTTTGAGATCATATGGCATGAAATTCACTGCAAAAACCCTGCTTGAGCTTATCATCTTGTACGAATATCTTGTCTTTCCTACAGATATTGCATACAGTTGCGGGCTGGATGATGTATTCATGTGCCATGCGATTGTGATTATATTATCCTTTGTAATCTTTTTTGTTGAGAATTTATCTTCGATGACAGCCCTTGTTGTGACAAGAACAGCCTGGCTTGGGCCTGTAAGTTCTGACATAGGACAACTTTAATTACACTAGTATTTATAATTTACTGATTGGTGGTTTGATTATCTATATGAGATATAATCGCGATTTCTAAAAGAACTAAAAATCAAACCCAACTTTTGCAAGATTATTTAAAGAAAAGAGGAATCTTTATTTAAAACAAATGCGAAAATTTAATTTTAGCTATGATAAAGAATATGATAATCTATTTTTATTTAGACCTAAGTCTAAATCAAAAGGAAGTATCGAATTAGGTGATTTGGTTTTTGATTATAATAATAAAAAGGAACTTGTAGGTATCCAGATAATGAATGCTTCTAAATTAATTAGCGAGATTATCAATGAAGATACAAATACTATCAAAAGATTATTGTTTCATCTAAACAATTGTAAAATTGATGTTAAACCCCACAACAATATCCTCATGATAAAGATTTTCTTATTGGGCGAATCCAGAGAAATATCTCCAGTCATACCTATTCCCAACATAAGGGAATCTAGTCCTGCATTAGCATATGCTTAATTATTTTTGCATCCCAAGCCTAGAGAAGGATATATTATGAAATCTTTAATCTTTCAACTCGCTTTGGGCTATATTTCTTTGCAAGTGATTCCATACTTTTCTGCAAAAGTTCTTGTATTTATTTAAGAGATATAAGATTAATAAGCCTTATCGTGATGATTCAAAGAAATTATTCTTACTACTTTATCTTCAACTTTATAAATCAAAACAAATGAGCCAAAATGAATTCTTCTATATCCAGCCATTACATTTCTTAGTGGTTTATGGTGTTCGGGTTGTCTCACAATATCCATCAATTTCTTCTGTATTTGCTCAAAAAGAACTTTATTTTTTTTCTTCAGTTTTTTCATAGATCTTTCAAATTGTAAACTGAATTCAATAATATAACCCATATTATAATCCCTTCAGATATTTCATAGCCTCAGCCTGACTAAACTTTTTTACATTTTTACCAGATTTCATCTGGGCTTCAATCTTGCTGTATCTTTCTACCCTATTAAGGATTACTCTCTTCCTAAGAAGTTCCAAAATAAACTCTTGTATATTTTTGTAACCACACTCTTGGGTATATTCTTTTGATGCTCTAAATAGTTTTTCAGGCATACTTAAGCTAATTTGTTTTAGACTCATTTGAACCTCCGTACGTATAAATACGAAAGAATACTTTATAGTATATAAGCTTTTCTATGGTGGCAGAATAATTTCGCACAATTCTTTATATTCATAAATTTTGGGCAATATAATTTATTTTGAAGATCTATATAATCATTATTTTTTAAGTGCAAACACAATCAAATCCTTCTCTTCTTCAACTATTTCCTTAACATCAAATATCTTTTCAATCAATTCTTTTATCATCCCTGCTTTCTCAGAGTTCTTCAAAAAACTCAATGCAAAATAATTCCTGCCGACTCTTTTGATTTCCTGCAGCCCTTTTTCAATATCGCAAAAGTTCTGGATTGAAGTTATGCTTATCACAATATCAAAACTATTATCAGGAAAAGGGATATCCTCTGCATAAGCCTTAATCAATCTTGACTTCTTCCCTTTGTTTTGGTCCAAAAGGCATTCTGAAGGATCAATCCCTGCTGCATCGCAGTTCCAGAAATCAGTCGAGATGCCTGTTCCGCATCCGACATCAAGAAGTTTTGTGTCTCTTGTGATATCTATCCCAAATTCCTTAAGTTTCTCTCTTATAAGATTAAGTTTCTTTAGCTGCTCTTCTCTATAAAGCTCATCATACCCTTTTGCAATGTCATCATAATAGCTCATAATATGTGGATTATTCTTAAGATTTATAAATCCTAACCATTTCATATACTATATGTTGGAAGAAATTAAGGATAAGCTACTGAAACTTACAGGATGCGCGGACATAAAACTTGTCAAAAGAGGAAACAAAGCAATCCTTTATGCATTAAGGATAGCAAAGGCTTTAGGCAGGACAAAGGTCATTATACAGGATCAGGGCGGCTGGATAACCTATAGACAGTATCCCTTTCGCATGAAGATGGATACAGTCGAGCTGAAGACAGATTTTGGCATAACAGACAAAGATGAACTTTTTTCAAAAGCAGATAATGATTCTGTTCTTCTTATAAATTCAATGCCTGGCTATCTTGCTCTTGAGGATATGCAGGCAGTTGAAAAAATATGCATGGATAAAGGATGTCTTATTATAAATGACATTACAGGCTCAATTGGAACAGATAATGCAAAGTATGGAGATATTGTCGTATGCTCTTTTGGCAAAGACAAGCCTGTAAGTTATGGAGAAGGAGCATTCATAGGAGTAAAAGACAAGAATTATTTTGGCATAATTGTGATAGAAGAGATTGCTACAGACAAGAGTCTGGCTGAAAGGCTGAAAACATTGGATGAGAGACTGCAAAAGATTAGAGACATACGCAGCATGATAATAAAAGACCTTGAGGGGTATAAGATTATCCATCCAGGCAAAGAAGGCATAAACATAGCAGTTTGCTTCAGCAATGATGAAGAAAAAGAAAAAGTTATAAACTACTGCCATTCAAACAATCTTGAATACACTATCTGCCCCAGATATATAAGGGTAGACTGCAATGCTGTCAGCATTGAGATAAAGAGATTATTTACTGATGATACATATAAAGAATTTATTGATTTAGCATCTTCAAAATTCTCAAAGGGTTAACGCAAGCTCTGCGTCCCCGTAAGGGACAACCCCCCGCGACGAGCTGGAGGGGTTATAGAAGGAATTTTGACTTTATGATGCTAAACAAAAACTAAAAAATTAAGAAGGTGAAACATTATGACTTACAAAAAACCGGAATCTACAGCAGAATGCGTATATTTCAGCAACCGTGATGTTGGAGAGGGCAGCGCAATGATATGGGTATTTAAGCAGGAATGCCCTGAGTGCCATAAAGCTAAGATGGGCAAGCCTGTTGACGCAAAAACAGGCAAGGTAAAGATAAGGGCAAAAGAATATGTATGCCCTGAGTGCGGATACACTGTAGAAAAACAGGAATATGAAGCAGGGCTTACAGCATACTGTGAATATACATGCCCTGAATGCAAATCAGAGGGAGAAGCAGAAGCGCCTTTCAAGATGAAGACTATTGATGGAGTCAAGACTATCAGATTCAATTGCAAGAGCTGTGGAGCAAACATAGACATAACAAAGAAGATGAAAAAGAAGAAGCAGAAGAAAAAATAGTTCACAAGAATAACCTCCTGCAAATGAATATCTATCCTCTTTTTAATCCTGTGGCTAGTATACAATAAACTATTCTTCCTTTTTCTAATTAATTATTTAACCTAAGCTATATATACGCTGTTCTTTGGTTTAAATGTATACGTTTAAGGCGATAAAACTTTATTATAGGCAGGCCATGACAATGCATTTAAAATTATGCAGCAAACATAATTATAGCTATAAGATTTATAAGCTTATAGCATTCAGGGATTCTAAGATTGATTTAAAGAATTTATTATTTCTTATATGCTGCATTATTATACTTATATGCTTTGCTTGCTTCACATTTTCTGATAAAAATACTGATCCTGAACTTCAAATAGATCTTCATATTCTTTCGAATCTCTCAGATCTGGAAAGAGCAGGGGTTATTGGATTTTCTATCAATGACAGCATTGTCATACCCCGCCTTAACTATTCCAACCTCTGCTCTGTCTGGGAGATTTATTCTTTTGATAATGAAATCACAACATCATTCTGCCATGGCTCAGCAAAATGCTGTGAATTTATTGACTTTGCGCCTTCCAATGATAAATGGGATAATGACGTATATATTTTTGAAAGTAAATATGGAATAGCTAAGAACAATAGCATTTCTGCAAGACTGCTTTATGTCGATTACAGCCTAGATCATACAGATATATATTCAGAAATATATTACAGTGATAAGGCTGCTATTAAATTCCTGCTTCCTACGCTAATGAAACCCATTTCAGAATTGCTGCTTATCCAGGAAGATGATGTTGCAGGCCTGTATGTCCATATCCTTAAACTTCATCTATCCTTTATAGTTGATTCTGATGCAGTTCAGGAGGATAGATCAGTAATCTTTAATTTGAGTGAGTTTGCTGCTTTAAACATCACAGGCATGAATATAACATTCAATGCTACAATAAAAGATGCAGCAGGTAATGATATAGAAGCGCATATTGAATTTTATGATACATCAGGAAATATTGAAGAGAGCATAAGCTTAGAGGGGGGACAGGCAGACAAGGATAATCAATTTAAAGCAACGAAAGTGAAAAACAGGACTGCAGTAAATCTCCATGCAGGAAAGCATAAGGTCATCATCAAGCCAGTAAATCATATCATCAAAAATATCACTATAGAAGATTATATCTCAGACTCGGATGTTGAAGAATTCATAAAAATGGAGGAATTGAACATATCTGAACATGAAGAGCTGGGCAGTTATGTCCAGGCTTATGCTATTGACCCGACTGCAATGAATTTCACAACAGCAAATGTCACTGTGATTGCAAAAGGAACAACATTGTATAAATGCAGGGAATGGAACTTTAGTGAGCAGGAATGCTATGGTGAATGGAATCTGTTTAAGACAGGATTAGTTCCAGGACAAGAATACACATTTGAATTGACTCCGGATGATCCTGCTTTTGGTGAAGTAAATGAAAGTACCTACTATCTTTTTAATGCTTCTGATTCCCAATATCCTGCTTATCATCAAATGAAGAATGAAAGCGTTGGGATAACTGGTTATACTTCTGCCCCCCTTGACCTGAGTGTTCCGGGTGTTGTATGCTTTCCTGAAAAATGGATTGCCCCAAACTGGACAACACAAACAATAGTTAATGGAACCTGGAACTTCTCCATTTTTGGCGATTGCTCAGCATCTAACCCAGATGCATTTCTTTTTGCTAAAATATTAAAATATAATGGAACAGAATACAATCCATTCAACACAACTACTGCAACCTCAAATATATGCGCTGCAGCTGATTTCAATAACTGGGGTGATAATGTGCCTTACAGTGATGATCTTAATCTAAGCTCTGGTGAGCGAGTAGGTGTTCAGTTTTGCGTTAATATAACTGGTGCTGCTGCCAAATTTGCATACATCCAATGGGAAAATACTGAATACTCTTATGTAAAATTCCCAAGCGCTTCATTAATTATCGATAATGAACTGCCTCAAATAACCCTGCTTGGTCCAAGTGATAATTATACAACAGGTCCAACAGATATTGATTTTACATTTAAGGCTGTAGATATCTCAGCGCCACTCAATTGTTCAATCTATATTGATGATGTCCTGAATCAGACAAATGAATCTACCAGCAGCGATACCACTACATTATTCACAGTCCCAGGATTATCTATTGGCAACCATTCATGGTTCATAAACTGCACAGATACAGAAGATAATTCAAATATTTCTGAAACCAGGAATTTCACAATCACTGCAGGACTTCCAACTGCGCAGATAACTTACCCTTCATCTGGTTTAAATATATCTGACCCAAGCCCTCTAATTACTTTTGTACTAACAGACGATACAACTCCTGATATAAATTATACCATCTTCGTCAATGATACAGCAAATGGGCAGAACGGAACTGTTACTAATGGCTCTTCCACTAATCTTAGTATCTCTCCTGCCTTAGATATTGGTGATTATACCATAACTGTTCAGGCAACAGATGATGATGGGAATTCTGTCAATTCAACTCCCATAACAATAACTATAGTGCCTCCATTGGTGTACCTTGTCTCGCCAGAAAATAATTATGCAGATAAAGATGGAGATATAAACTTCACTTTTTATGTTGTTGACCCTGCCCATGATAACCTAAATTGTTCTTTATATATCAACGATATTTTAAACCAGACAAATAGTTCTACAAACGAAAGCATAAATACTACTTTTGAAGTCAGTGGAATTGCTGAGGGAACAAATCAAACATGGAAGGTTGAATGTATAGACCCTGCAGAAACAGCTGCGAGCAACCAGCGAACTTTTACAGTAGATAAAACAAAACCCTCAATAGAATTAAATTCTCCAGACAATGATTATACCACAAATGAGACAGTAGTTTACTTTAATTGGACAGCTACTGATAATATAGATACTATCTTATTATGTAATCTGACAATTGATGGCATAGTAAACATGTCTGATTATTATAGCCCTAATGGGAGTGCAGTTTCGCATGATGTTCAGGGATTCGCAGATGGCAGCCATAGCTGGAATGTAACTTGCTGGGATGATGCAACTAATGCAAACACAAGCGAGACGCGAAATTTTAGTGTTGATACACTCGCTCCAACAATCAACATAACATACCCTGTAAATGGCTCTACTTATTATGAACTCAATCTCACACTGAACTGGACATTCACAGAAGACTATCCTAACAAGTGCTGGTACAATCTGAATAATAATGCGACAAATACAACAATAGCTGACTGCAGTGACCTTTACGCTAATTTCACTGCGATAGATTCTGCATGGAATAACATAACAATGTGGATCAATGACACATCAAATAATATGAATCAAGATAATGTAACATTCTATGCCATGGCACAGACAGCTCCGAATATCACAAATGTCACAATCACGCCCAAATATAACAGCATCTATGTAAGCACGCTGAATGACATGCACTGCAATTACACGTACAATGATACGCAGGGTGATCCTGACCAAAGCACAATTGCATGGTATAAAAATAATGTCTTAACTTCATTTACTGGCGCAACTGTCCAGTACCAGAATACTTCACTTGCAGAGCAGTGGATCTGCGAAGTCACGCCTTATGATGGTATAATCTATGGATCACCAATAAATTCATCATATGCTGAGATTGGCACAGAAAGGACAAATATAACTGTAAGCGATAATGCCACAATATATGTGGGGCCTGAGCCAAATAACTATTACACTATCTGGGCATATTACACAGATGAGGATGATAATGCTATACTAGGTGCTAGTTGTTCTACAGATGGCACTCCGGATGTCACTCTTTCTGATGGTGATAATGATGGCAACTATACACATAATTACCAGTCGTCAGTCACAGGGCCAAAGACCCATACTTTCATATGCTCAAAGACAAATTACCAGACTCAAAATACGCTCATAAGGACAGTGACTGTATTGAACCATCCAACTAATCTTGAGGGGGGGCAGAACGCAACTGATATAGGATACGGCAGCCATGTGAATTTCACAGCAAATTACACTGATGCAAATACAAGCGCCCTTCTCACAGGAGCTGCTTGTAATGTCAGCCTGGCAGGATATGGCACTTTTGATATGACCGAGACAGGAGCAATCACTTACGAAGTCATTGTGCAGTTCACACAGCCTGGCGAATTCACTCCATTTGTCTCGTGCTCAAAAGAGTATTACCAAACTGCAAGCGATACTTTGGATATTGTCAATTCAACAGATACAGTATATCCTTTGATAAACATATCAGTAAATGACACAGATGCAGAGTATGGAATTGAATCTGTAAGCATAGATTTCAATGCATCTGACCAGTTCCTTGATTCAGTGATAGCAAATGTCACGTATCCGAACGGAACACTATTAGGGCAGTTCACAAATCAAAGCGAAGATATAATCCTTGTTCCAGCAAACCTTACACTTCTTGGAAGATATAACATTACAGTATTTGCCAATGATACATCCAACAATGTGAATACATCAACAGCATACTTCAATGTGAATGATACTGTTCCGCCAACAATAAATATCTCAGTGAATGATACAGAAGTAGAGTATGGTATTGAGTCTGTGTTAATAGACTTTAACGCATCAAATGTAGGTATTGATTTAGTGATGGCCAATGTAACTTATCCTAATGGCATCTTGTTGCAGCAGTTGACAGATCAGGCAATTGACTTTGTATTTGAGTCTGCGAATCTCACTGCGCTTGGAAGATATAACATCACCGTGTTTGCCAATGATACATCTGGAAACACAAACACGACAGCATCATTCTTTTATGTGAATGATACTACGCGACCTTCAGTATTTGACCTTATTCCAACAGCAGACTCACACTTCAATGTTTCTGATATAATAGAGATAGCTGCTAATGTCACTGATTTTTTTGCAGTGGCTAATGTAAGCGCCAATATCACTTATCCGAACGGAACAAGTGAATTGGTTGAACTGAGCAATGCAGCAGGAGACAAGTACAATAATTCCTTCACAGCGCCTTTCCTGCTTGGCAGGTATAATATGACATTTACTGCCAATGATACATCAAATAATATCAATGATACAGAAGAGACATACTTTTATGTCAGAGGCAATACTTCCATCTTTGGAGTTGATTTTGATACTACAAATTTCTCTTTTGCAAGCTCAGATTATGTGATTGGCGTGCTTAAGCTGTTCAACACATCAAGACCTAGTGTAAATTTAAGTTTCTTTTCTTCAATGAATATCAAGAAACTAACAGGCCTTGGAGCTAATGATGTATGGGTGAGGATTAAGGTAGATAATATTGCGAAATTAGAGGAGAAATTGAGAACAGTTGAAGATATTGACGATGAAGGCTCTACTGGCACAAAACCTTTCCTTATTAATGTGAGTTCAGGAGAACATAATATTACAATAGAATTTAAGAGAACTGGCAACGGCTCAATAGATGTAAATGATATTGATATGCTTCTTGGGAAGTTCGAGACTACAATGGGAGAGTTAGTGAGGATACAACTGACAAATGATAGTTATAATCATTCCTCTGCATCTTTTGTTCCTGCTTTTAATTGGACAATCACAAAATCATATGCAGCCCCAACATATTTTATGACCAAACAGACTGTCCAGGGAAATGCATCTTCAGCAACAGTAGATTATTACTTTGAAGATTTAGGTACCAATGAAATTTCCCCCTTCTGGAGAAGATATCTTTCCAGCCCCTCGGATATAGGTTCAGTATCAGGGGTTTATATAGAAACTGGTGATGTAGGGACTCACAACCATACTATCCAGTCTAAAACAAGCGCAGGGACAGTAACAGTTGATTTTGCATTGGCTGAATTTGATCTGAAAGATAATAATCTTAATCTAATTGATAATTTTCAAGTCTCAAATCCTTTGACAAACTTGACTTCATCCCAAAATTATTCAGCAGGGCTGCATAATCTTGTGAATAAGACAGTTACAATACAGAATGGGACACAATATTTTATCTCTATGAGCTCATCATTCGGGACAGCATCAGGAAACCAGACACCGATTTATTTCATAAACTCATCAGATGTTCCGGAATCACTTTGCTATTCCAAGAAAGAAAGGTACCTCAGTTCTGATTTAGATATAGGCAATGCTTTTATCTACATGGTATGTAAAAACTTAACAGTCGGAAATAGTTACACTTTCAATCTGTGGCTGGAAGTTGCTTCTGGCGAAACTGTAGAGCAGTTTGATGAAAGCCTTAATGGGTTTGAATTGTCTCAATTAGATATCGTGTCAGTCAACGTAGCTCCAATAACTAATGAGATAACCAATCCTGCGCAAGGGGATCATGAAAGTGGAATAATAAATATAACATGGTCAGCGTTTTCAGACCCTAATGGCGATCCTGTCACTTATAATGTCTCATTATTCAATTCAGATGATAGTTTCAACCAGACAATAAACACAAGCACTTCATTGACCAATCAGCTATTTAATTCAAGTACAGTGCCTGATGGCGATTGGATGATTTATGTTGAAGGTTGTGATGATGGTGACCTATGCTCTAACAGCAGCACTAATTTTACAATAGACAATACGTTGCCAACAATAAACATATCAGTGAATAATACAGAAATAGAATATTGTGCTGAGTCTGTAAGCATAGATTTCAATGCTTCTGACCAATTCCTTGATTCAGTCATCGCAAATGTGACTTATCCAAATGGCACACTGCTCCAGCAGCTTACAAACCAGTCTGTTGACTTTGAATTTGAGTCTGCCAACCTAACAGCGCTTGGAAGATATAACATCACAGTATTTGCGAACGACACATCCGGCAACACGAACACAACAGCATCATTCTTCTATGTGAATGATACAATAACGCCGACAATAAACATCTCAGTGAATGACACAGATGTAGAGTATGGGGTAGAATCTGTAAACATCGATTTCAATGCCTCTGACACATGCCTGGATTCTGTCATCGCTAATGTTACTTACCCTAATGGCACCCTGCTCCAGCAGCTTACAAACCAGTCAATTGATTTTGAATTTGAACCCGCAAACCTGACAGCGCTTGGAAGATACAACATCACCGTGTTTGCTAATGACACAGCAGGCTTTAGCAATACAACAACATCATACTTCAATGTCAATGATACAATAGCGCCGACAATCAATATTTCTGTCAATGACACAGAGGTAGAGTATGGAATAGAGTCTGTAAGCATAGATTTCAATGCATCTGACCAATTCCTTGACTCAACAACCGCCAATGTCACGTATCCGAATGGCACATTATTGGGGCAGTTCACAAACCAAAGCGAAGATATAATTCTGGTTCCAGCCAACTTAACCTTGCTTGGCAGATACAACATAACTGTGCTTGCGAATGACACATCCAGCAATACAAATACCTCGACATCTTTCTTTAATGTGAATGATACAACTGCTCCGACATGGGACCAGACTCCGCAAAACCAGGTAACTGAATACAACGAGTCTTTCAGCTATGACGTGAATGCAAGCGACAACTATCTTGTGGATAAATATTTTATAAATGACACAAATAATTTTGCAATAAACTCTTCATCTGGCCTGATAACAAACGCAACAACACTGACTCCAGTAATATATTACCTGAACATATCTGTAAATGATACATCCAACAACATCAACTCCACTGCAATCCAGATCACTGTGCAGGATAACATAGACCCTGTCCTGAACATAACATATCCTATAAACAATTCAACATATTACAGCCTGAACCTCACACTGAACTGGACATATACAGAAGATTATCCTGACAAGTGCTGGTATAATCTTAACAATAATGCAACAAATACATCAATATCCGACTGCAGCAGCCTTTACGTGAATTTCACCGCAATAGAATCTGCATGGAACAACATCACAATGTGGATCAATGACACATCAAATAATATAGACGAGAAGGATGTGACATTCTATGTAAGGACACAGACAGCGCCGAATGTCACGAATGTCACAATAAGCCCGACTTATGACGGAGCAAATGTCAGCACTCTGAATAACATGACATGCAATTACACATATAATGATACTGAAGGAGACCCAGACCAAAGCACAATTGCATGGTATAGAAATGATACTCTTACTTCATTTACAGGCGCAACAGTCTCATACCAAAACACCTCGATTGGAGATCAGTGGCTCTGCGAAGTCACGCCGTATGACAGCATAAGCTACGGAGTTCCAGTAAACTCATCAGATGTTGAGATAAATGTGGAGCCTGCAAACCTCAGCGTAAGCGCCAATGCAACAATATATGCAGGGCCTGCGCCTAACAACAATTACATAATCTGGGCATATTATACAGATGAGGATGACAATCCTATTCTTGGAGCGAACTGCTCAATATCAGGCAGCCCTTCATCTATCCTTCCTGACCTGCCTGTAGAAGATGGGAATTATTCAAAAAATTTCAACTGGACTATCCTTGGCGCTAAAACGCATACTTTCAACTGCTCAAAGGAAAATTATCAGAGATTAGATACTATATCCAGAACTGTTACTGTTATTAATCATCCGACAAAGGTGGTAGGAGAGGAGAATACCTCAACTATTGAACTGGGGGATTCTGTACTGATAACTGCAAATTACACAGATACAGATACAAATATATCAATATCCGGAGCAAACTGCGATGTGGACATACCTGGTATGGGAACTTATGATATGGATGAAACTAATGTTTCAGTTTATCAGGTAGTTATCAACTTTAACCAGACTGGGCAGTACTCACCTCAGATTCTCTGCTCAAAAGAGTATTATGAGGGTGCAAATGTTTTCATAAACACAATCAATACTTCAGATACAACACCTCCTGACATAACGTTGATAGCTCCAGTAAACGGCACATATAACGGCAATATAACATTCAGCTTCAATGCCAGCGACCTCAGCAATGAGATATACAGCTGCCTCGTGTACCTGAACTCCACTTTCAATGTATCAAACCAGTCATCTGTAGTCACAAACGGAACAAATTACATCAATCTTACTGACAGGCAGAATGAGACCTTCCTATGGCATATTGAATGCACTGACGCTAACAATATTACTGGCTACTCAGATAACAGGACAATATCAATCGACAATCTTGCTCCTGGGGTGATACTTTCCTCTCCGCCAAATGCAACTACCATATTAAACAGCTCAGTAGAGTTTATATGCAATGCAACAGAGAACATGGCTGCTCTTACCAACATAACATTATATCATAATATCAGCGGCAGCTTTGCGGCAAATGAAACTGATACAGTATCAGGATTGTCAAATTCCAGCACATTCTCCTTAACAGGAATAGCTGACGGAAGCTATATCTGGAACTGTCTTGCTTATGATTCGCTTGGCAATTCAGGCTGGGATGATAATAACTTTACAATCACAATTGAGGCAGAGCCTCCTGAAATAAACATATCTATAAATGATTCTTATCTTCAATCTGGAGTGGAATCTGTGAGCATAGATTTTAATGCATCAGACCTTGATCTTGATTCAGTTATAGCAAATGTGACATATCCTAACGGCACTCTGCTTCAGGAATTGACCAACCAGTCTGTTGATTTCATCTTTGCTCCTGCTAACCTTACAGCAGTCGGAAGATACAATATAACAGTATTTGCGAATGACACTTTTGGAAATGCAAATATATCTGCATCAGGTTTTGATGTCTTTGTGTTTAAATGGTATGACAACAGGACATATCCTTCAGGAATAGTATATTACATACCAGACAATAGCTACCAGTTCAATATAAGCTGGAACCTGACTGCAGATACTGTCTATTTCGAGCATAACTTCACTGGAACATTGCAGAACTATTCAGCAACAGGCAATGAGAGTCAGGAGTTCTATTACAACTACACAAACATCCAGCCAGGCAGCTATATATGGAGAAGCTATGCAAATGATACAAACAGCACATGGTACACCAGCGAGCAGTGGACTTATGATATAATCCCTCTTGCAAATTACACATTAAACGGCACTCTTGTAGATGGGGATGGAAATTTCCTTAATGCATCATTCATGATATACAACTCAACAGGCCATCTTGTATATTCTTCAAATGAGTCATATGATTTTAATTTCTCAGGCACAGAAGAATATGACATGCAGGTGACTGCTATGTATGATCCGACTATTGACAATTATTGGATAAGGGGATTATTCAACAACACGAACATGACAGACACCATAATGGGGGGATACAATGCAAGCCTTGCGCACTCCATAATTGATCCATCTGGATTGAATTACGATAGTCTTGTAATTGAGAAAAAGCCTGTAAGCACAGAGAATCAGATATTCTTCAAGTGCGACGGAACCTACAACCTATCGAATTACACTTGTTTGGGAGTATGGCGGCCTTGGTTCAATATAAAATCTTCTGATTATGCGAATTATACTTTCAGCCCTGGAGACCCTGCGCTTAGTGAAGGAAATGGCACATTCTTTGAGGATTTTGAATCAGGCAATCTCTCAACAAACAACTGGACAACAAGTGGAGCTGGAGTTGCATGGTTCATTGCAAGTACAAGCCCTTTTGCCGGCATATATAATGCTGAAGCAGAGAACACAGTAGGAGAAAGCATAGTTGAGACAAATATCAGCACATGGGGATATATTAACATAAGTTTCAGCTTCTATGCAAATACTGAAAGGCTTGATGCAGGCGAATATATTGCAGCTGACTGGTACAATGGCACAGCCTGGATAAATGTGCTTAGTATCGAAGATATTACAGATTATACCCTTTACAGTTATAATCTCACAAGCAATGCAGACAATAATCATGATCTTAAGATAAGGTTCAGGTGCTTGTCAAGCAGCAATAATGAAATCTGCCAGATTGACAATGCCTATGTGACAGGGACAGTGGTGGATGTAGATTCTCCGACAATCAATATATCTGTGAATGGTACAGATGTAGAGTATAGTGTTGAGTCTGTGAGCATAGATTTCAATGCATCAGATCCTAACCTTGATTCAGTTATAACGAATGTGACATATCCTAACGGCACTTTGCTTCAGGAATTGACCGACCAGTCAATTGATTTTATCTTTGTGCCTGCCAACCTGACAGCAATTGGAAGATACAACATAACAGTGTTTGCGAATGATACAGCAGGGAACACAAACACATCGACATCATACTTCAATGTAAATGATACAATCGCGCCTATTATCAATATATCAGTGAATGATACAGATGTGGAGTATGGAGTTGAGTCTATACAAATAGATTTCAATGCATCTAATGGATTACTGGATTCAGTAATAGCTAATGTAACATATCCAAATGGAACATTGCTGCAGCAGTTGACAAATCAATCTGTTGATTTCCTATTAGTCCCAGCTAACCTGACAGCAATTGGAAGATACAACATAACAGTGTTTGCGAATGACACATCAGGAAATATAAACACCTCAACAGCATACTTCAATGTGAATGATACAATCGCGCCTACTATCAATATATCACTCAATGACACAGACGTGGAGTATGGAGTTGAGTCTATACAAATAGACTTTAATGTATCAAATGTTGGTCTTGATTCAGTTATTGCTAATGTGACATATCCAAATGGAACACTATTAGGGCAGTTCACAGATCAAAGCCAGGATATAATCTTAGTGCCAGCCAATCTTACAGCGCTTGGGAGATACAACATAACAGTGTTTGCGAATGACACATCAGGAAATACAAACACCTCAACTTCAATGTGAATGATACAATCTCTCCTACCATAAATATCTCAGTCAATGACACAGAAGCAGAATATGGCATTGAATCTGTAAGCATTGATTTCAATGCATCTGATCAATTTATTGATTCAGTAATTGCTAATGTCACGTATCCTAATGGTACACTCTTGGGACAGTTCACAGATCAAAGCCAGAATATAATCTTAGTACCAGCTAATCTCACAGAGTTAGGAAGATATAATATAACAGTGTTTGCGAATGACACATCAGGAAATACAAACACATCAATAGCATACTTCAATGTGAATGATACGCTTCCTCCGACAAAGGACATATCAATAAATGATACTGCTCCTGAATTTGGATACGAATATGTATTGATCAATATCACTATAACAGACCCATCCCTTGACTTTGCCAATTCCACAATCATTTATCCCAATGGAACCTTACTATTCAATCAAATAAATGCAAATGTCACATTAGAGCTTGGCCCGGAAAACCTTACATCATTAGGAATCTATAATATCAGTGTATTTGCAAACGACACATTAGGCAGGTTCAATATAGAGAATGATTCATTTGATGTCGCTGACACAACAGCACCAGCAATCAACATATCAATAAATGATACTGAACTGCTTTTTGGCAATGAAAGTGTCAGGATAGATTTCAATGCATCTGACTACTTCCTTGATTCAGTTATCGCTAATGTCACAGACCCAAACGGCACACTATTGCAGCAATTGACAAACCAATCCATTGATTTCATCTTTGGACCTGATAATCTTACTGAACTTGGAGATTATATTATAAGCGTGTTTGCGAATGACACAACAGGCAGCAGCAATACAGCAACTACAATATTCAGTGTATCTACAGTTGCTGCAAGAGGTGGTGGAGGCCCATTGTATGTGGTTTATACGATTGTTCCTAAAGAAAGAGAGCCTATATATATCCCTGTAAAAGAGTTGCCGCCAGTGGAAAAGAAGATTCCGCCTGAAGAGATTGAAGAAGAAAAGCCTATAGAGGTTGAAGAAGAGATAAGAGAGGTCCCAATTCCAATAGGCATTCCAAGGCCTCCTCGTGTTGAAGTTCCGGTGTTCATAGTTCCACTTGGGTTTACATTTCTTCAGGCTATATTGCTATTCTCAGCTCTTGCACTATTTATCTGGAAAAAGAAGAAGTATTGATAATTTAGTATGTAATAAGCCATATAATAAGGGAGCACGAGCATCTTCAAAACTTGATGAGCATAGCTCATTAAGTCTTGAGGAGTAAAACTCCTTAAGAACTTAGAAAGCTATGCTTTCCAAGTAACTTAGAGAGCTTTGCTCTCCAAGTACTCTCGATGTATTTTTAGATAGCTCTGCGTCCCCGCAACTGGTTACGCTCAGTTGATGCTGAGTAATCAGAGATTACTGGCAACTTCGGCGGAGCTGAAGTCACGCAAGGTGGAGCATGAAGCCCCACCCCACTACGCGGCAATTCGGTCTTATTGAAAGCCGCGATGTGTGACCTTGTGTCACACCACCTTTTATCAAATTTTGCTAAAATTTGAGGGACAACCCCCCGCAACGAGCAAGACATAAAAATTAGAAGGAGTTTTGACTTGATGATGCTGGTGCTCCCAAAATAGTAGACTTATTACAGACATAATTTACAAATTAAACCTTAATTTTATAACTATTCAAAGCGAAAACAGCCACATGAAGAACGGCTTAAAGATCGCGGCGCTGATTGCAATTCCATTTATCTGGCTTATACTTACCAGCCAGATACAGCCAGATATAGTAAAGCTGCAGTTCACATGGATATCAATAATGCTGTCCATAATCCTAATCATATTTATTATGTGGGTATTGTTAAGATTAAAGCTAAAAAACGCAAGATTAAAATAGAGAAGTATTAATATATCATAAAGATGAGATTTTTAAACAAATTCAGCAATAAGATTATTCTTGTATTCCTGATAGCGACTATTATTCCGCTAATCTTAATCGGCACATATGGAATTAACATAGCAGAGGACAGGATGATTGAGAATTTGCTGGGTGATTTTAAAGAAGACTCTCATTTTATGGCACAGAACATTGAAAATGCTTTAAGTATTGATAAGGAGGTTCTAATCTATCTTGCAGAGAATATTCATCTTAAGAAATATCTGATTGCAAAAAAGCTCAATAATACAGAAATAGCTGAAATAGAGCTTGAAGCTGCAGAATATGAGTTTCTGGGATTTTTACAGGCGCAATCGCTTTTCTCTAAATTGAGGTATATTGATGAGAATGGCATGGAGGTTATAGTTATTAAACACGAGAAAAGCGAGAATAATGGAGCTTACATTGCCGGCTCCAGCGAACTCCAGAATAAATCTTACAGGTGTTTTTTTAGGGAATCAATGAAATCAAAAAAAGGTGAGCTGTATATTTCCCAGATTAGGCTTGAACATGAATTCGGAAAGATAGCTGAACCGCATGTGCTTTCTTTGATATATAGCTATAAAGTTTTTGATGGTGATGGAAATCATAAGGGTTTCGTGGCCATCAATCTGGATGCATGGCAGATATTCCATAAAATTATTCAAGAACATAGAATCTTGCAGGAGGTGCATTCGCCCCAGGACTTCATGATTGTTGATCATAGAGGGTATTATGTATTTAACATTAATGAATCAAAACAATTCAGTTCACCTGAATGTTTAGATACAGGACATAATCTAAAAAAGGATTATCCTAAATCAGCCAAGGATATCCTATCTAAAAAAGAAGGATACATTGTGTCAGAAGATGAAACTGTGGCAGGTTACAGCCAAATAGTCAGAAGTGGAGCCATGCCATATATCATTATTAGTGGATTAAGATATGATCGGGCTATGGCACCTATAGTTTATTTCAAATCTGTCATATACATAGTAATGGCAGTAATCATCATGTTCTCGTTTATATCTTCTATAATCCTTACAAGGAGGTTTACAAAGCCGCTTATCCAACTTGCAGGGTGCGCAAAGCAGGTATCAAAAGGAAATTTCAATGTGAAAGCTGATGTGAAGACAGGTGATGAGATACAGGAATTCGCAGACGTCTTTAATAATATGGTTCAGAACATAAAAGAGAGGGAGAAAGAGATTGCTGTTAATACAAAGGAATTAAGAAACTCAAAGAAGGAGCTTGAGTCTTCCAAAGATAAACTGGAAAGGAATGTCCACAGTCTCAAGGTGTCAAGGAATGCTATGCTCAATATAATGGAGGATATAAATGCAGCAAATGAGAAGCTTAAATCACTGGATAAGGCTAAAGATGAATTCCTTTCAGTAGTGTCCCATGAACTGAAAACTCCTATAACTCCTATGAAGGCCTACCTTGAGATGCTTATTGACAAGGATCTTGGAAAACTTAACCCAAGACAGGAAAAAAGCCTGAGGATAATCCACAGGAATATAGGAAGGCTCAAGCTGCTGATAGATGATCTGCTTGATATAACAAGGCTTGAAACAGGAAGGATGAGATTAAATTTTAAGAAGAGGGACATCAGGAAGCTCATAAGGAATGTGATTAGTGAGATGAAAACCACTGCAAAAGAGAAGAACATAGATCTATCAAGTGAATTAGGAATGCTTCCATATGTTGAGGCAGATTCCGACCGCCTGATCCAGGTGCTGACCAACCTGATAAATAATGCGCTGAAGTTTACGCCTTCAGGCGGGTCAATAAAGATAAGCGCAGCGCATAAGGACAATAGGGTGATAGTTTCTGTTAAGGATACAGGGATAGGAATCAGTGAGAAGCACCTACCGCAGATATTTAAAAAATTTTATCAGGTCGATTCAAGCCTTAAGAGAAAATATTCAGGCACTGGACTGGGATTGTCGATATGCAGGGGCATTATTGATCAACACAATGGGGACATATGGATTGAAAGCGAGCTTAATAAAGGGACTATAGCTTATTTCAGTTTACCCATTAAACATAAAAAATAAAAATACAACTACAAAGGTGATGTGTTATGAAAAAGATACTATATGTTGAAGATGATGAAGACACTTTGAATGCAGTAAAGGTTCTTCTCAAAACTCAAGGATATAAAGTGGATGGAGCAGCCAATGGAAAAGAAGCGCTAAAGCTAATCTCCAAAGAGAAGCATGACCTGATACTGCTGGATATAATGCTGCCTGACATGAGCGGATGGGACATTTTCCAGAAGATACACAAGGAGCAGCCAAAGCAGAAGATAGCTTTTCTCAGCGTAATGCCTGTATCAGAGGAAAGAAAAAAAGTCCTTATCAAGGCAGGAGCTATGGATTATATAATGAAGCCATTTGATAAAGATGACCTTATCAGAAGAGTGAATAATATTATTGCCAAAGCATAAGAGCAGATAACCCACTTTTAGTATGTCATAAGTCAGATATAACGGAGCACAAGCATCTTCAAATCTTGGGATGAGTTATTAGAAGGCTCTGCGTCCCCGAATGGGGCTTCCCCCCGCGACGAGCAGGATAAGGAAAAGGATTAAGTTTTGACTGATGATGCTGGTGCTCCTTGAGTAGCAGACTTTTTACTTACCATTTTTCAGCTAGTTTTAAATAGCCTGAGGAATTTGCATTTTCTCATGCAATTATCAATAGGGATTATCCTTGGGCTTGCTGCTATGTTCTTTTTTGGATCCGGCAAGATAACGACCAAGAAGCTTGTCGATTCTGTAGGAGAATATTCTGCAGTGCTTTATTCAAACTCAATGCTAGTCGCTTTTCTTCTTATTTGGGGCGGATTGTTTACAAGTTTTGAACTGCCTTCAGCCAGGCTGCTTTATATCATTGCAGCGCTTGGTTTTGTCGGAGCTGTTTCCATGTTTCTGTTCATGAAAGCGATAAAAATAGGCAAGATAGCTATAGTTGTGCCAATCACCTCAGGATTTGGAATAGTCACAGTCATACTTGCCATGATTATATTGAAAGAATCATTGTCATTTGCAGCAATTGCAGGGATTCTGCTTGTAATAACAGGCACAATAATCATATCATTCAGGTATTCTGAACTTAAGAAGATAAAAGCAAAGGCAGTATTGTCAGGAGGGATGGGCTTTTCTCTTCTTGTAGCTATTGGATGGGGGGTATATTATTTTTTCATAAGGTTTGTCTCAGTCGAACTTGGGGGTGTCTTATCTGCGATTTATGTTGAATCTGCTGTGCTTTTCTTTATTTTCCTCCTTGCCCTGTCTAACATGAACAAAATCAGGAAACCTCATGGCAGGGATTACCTGTATATCCTTATAACTGGACTTTTTATTGCAGCTGCTTCCATAGCTTATTATACTGGCGTAAGCGTCTCAAAAGTCTCTGTGGTAGCAGCAATAACATCTGCAGCGCCGCTTGTGTCCTCTTTGCTTGCAGTCATTCTGCTGAAGGAAAGGATTGAACTTAACCAGAAGATAGCTACTTTGATGATTGTGGCAGGACTGGTTATACTTTCTGTTTGATTTCTATCTGTATGTCATAGAAATCCTAAAATCCTACTTACCCAGCCCTAAAGGACTGGGCTTGCGCTGGATTTTCGAGATGGATTTCTAGGACACAAAAAAAGCAGAAAGCAAAAATGCCATAGCATTCATCCTCGCCCTAAAAGGCAAGGCTTTCTGCTTTTTTTCGTGTAATAAGTCCTAAAGAAGAATCCAAAGAGATTTTATTGATATAATATTCTTATGTTCCAAATCAATCCTAATCAACTCTTTGCCTGCGAACACCATTGTGTTCGCGACGGCCACTAGTATCCACAATGGAAAAGAAAAGACTAGAAGAGATTTGAAATCCTCATCTTGACCTTAAGATGCTACTGCTCTAAGAATAGGAGATTTATTACATATCTATCCGAAATATATATAAACTTCAATTATTCTGTTATAAAAGATGGTAAAAAAAGCGCAAATCACCATATTTATAGTCATTGGATTAGCTATTCTTATATTTGCGGCTTTGCTTATATATTACACAACAATATCAGAAAAGGAAGAGATTGAATTTGAGAGGATTGACACAACTTCTGTGCAGTCTTTTGTTGATTCCTGCTTTGAATCGGCTTTATCTGAAGCGGTTGTGTTTATTAGCATGCAGGGAGGATACAATGATAGTCCACCCCAGTTTTATCAATTCCGATACTTGCAGATAGCTTATTATCATACAATTGATACAGGAGATATCTCTCCAGAAAAGGAAGAGATTGAAACAGGAATATCTGACTATATTGAAGCTAATATCAAAGATTGCCTGGATAATTTTTCAGTTTTTATAGACAAAGGATACTCTATTGATGAAGGTGATATAGAAGTAAGCACAACTTTTAATATGAATAACGTGATTGCTGAGATGCAATATCCTATTGATATCAGACTAGACGAAGACAGCGCTGAATTGGAAAGCTTTTATGCAGTTACGGATTTGCCAATAGGAAAACTATACTATATAAGCCAGCTATATATAGAAAAACAGAAACAAAAACCTAATTTCGTAAGGTTAACACCATTATTAGACATCTGCGCAAATAACAATCTTAGCTTTGATACTATCTATGATGGGGATACAGTAGTCTTTACACTTGTTGATTATAATACTAATCTCAGCGAGGATGTTCCTTATATATTTAATTTTGCTGTTAAATATAACTGGAGTTATCTAGAAGTAGGATGAAGAGGTCAAAAGAATGAAAAAGGTATTTATCTTGATGATTATTTTGGTAGTGATTGGTGCTGTTGTAGTTGTTGGTCTGTATGACGAAGGAGAAGAGGAACCTGAATATTCTCCTGACGACCCTACTACATGGACCGCTGAGGATCTTCAAAAACAGGATATGAGCAAGATAACAACAGAAAATTTCAATGCTGCTGATAGGAGCGTTTTAGAAGGAGTTTCTGATAAAAAGCTTCGAGAGCACTTTGAAAGTAAGATGCCTATAACTATTGAGCCTGGCACAAATTATGAGTGGGCCTGGAATGAACTCTATGGAAACAACAATGTAGACATGGCTTCAATCCCTGCTGGCGCTAATTTTGGAGAAAGAAATATTCAAGTTGATGGTACTACTCTTTTTTTAGGTGAAGGCCTGGATGTAGATATATCCGGAGAGGATGGCAATCTGCGTGCTGGTAATACGATAACCGAAAGCGGTTCAGTAACAGTCCATGGTGACGGCAAGCACTTAACAACTTATGATGCAATAATAACACAATTAGATGAAGATGGCAAAAAGCCTATGTTCACGTTAGGAGCTAACCGATTTGACTTTTTCAATAATATAGATGATGCTCCAGAAGGGTTAAACACTGCAGATTATAAGATAAACCCTGAAGGTGATTCTTTGGACTTATACGCAAATTTTGATAATTATTTTAATGTTGAGATTGAGCCTGGCGTTTCTTTAGATATCTATGCAGGCAAAATATATGATGATTCAGTCATTGACATCCTGCAGAAAGAAGAAGAGGGATATAACAGCAGGATCATTGTCAGTGATGAAGGTATGGATGTGGCTGGCGCTCCTCCAAGGGATGATGTTAAGGTAGCTGCTTTAAGTGACAGATATGAAGAACATGAGTATTCAGTGGAGACTGATGAATCCGGCATGACTGATGGAAGATACTGCAGATATACTGAATGTGTTGTTGATGGCGAGGTTATTGACTTAAATAAGGGAGAAAGATTTGAATATTATAGTGAAACATTTTTTATCGATGGCAGGCTATCTGAAGTTAAGTCTGACAAGACTGATACATATATAAAGATTACAAAATATGGTGAAACCAGCCATTGGATTGATGTTGCAAACAGCCAGAAAGCTGGTGAGATTCATGAGAATACTGACGAATCGAAAGTAGTATTAAAGCCTGAGAAAATTACTTCAACCCAAAGAGCGGCTGATGCAGCAAATGCGAAATTGCTTGAACAATCTGAGGTAAGTTTCCAAAGAAAACAGTCAAACATACTTAAATTTATATCACACTTCTCATCAAAGAAAGATAGAGAAGTTGTATGGAATAATGATGCGTATGGAAAACAAGGATTCATCTTTAAAGATGAACTTAATAGTCGAATAAGAAAATTGGTACCTATGGAAGCATTGAAATTCCATTATCCTGAGTCTAATTAAGAAGGACTATTATTAAATCTTTTTTGCAATCTCTGATATTTGCTCTTTTGACAGCCTATAAAGGTCTTTCTTTTGGATTATACCCTGATATTGATTCTGATTTTTATGAATATATCCTATAATGTTATCAATTATAAGTGTACCAGCCTTGGCGTGCGGGCCGTTATCCTTGCCTTCTCTTTCAAGATAAAATGCAAGATTATATTTCTGGTCACTACCTAATGCTATTTCTTTTCTGTAAGAATTGTATTCTCTTAATGTAGGGTCTGTTTCAGGATCATAGATATGCTCTGCTTCATGGATAAATTTTGAATGCATCAGTCTGGGGTATACATTTAATATAAATTGGCTTCTATTTTTTGACTTGAGATATTCCTCACTAAACTCATCATGCATCAACTGCTTTATAACATCCCACTCAGGATTATCCACTTTGCCAATCTTTTTTAGGCTGTTTGCAGCCTCATATTGATTCCATCTATCATAGATATCTCCTGTAATCGCTTCAAATACTTCCTTTTCCTGAAATACTGTATGGCTATTACACCAGCTAATTAATGTATTTGGGTGTATATGATTCTGAAGCATTGGCACAAGTGTTTTGCCGAATACTACCCTATGAACACTAACTATTCTGTTACCTAAATCAACTGAATCCATTATATCTTTAACATCTGTTCCAATGCAGAATGTGGGGATTTCATCTCCTCCAACATTCATCAATCCACTATAAACATATAGATTATGTTTTATGTAAAACATAAAATTGTTAACGCCATCGGATTTATTGAAATCATAAGCATCAACCAACTTATCCAAAGATTCAAACCTTTTCTTCTTTTCCTCAAACTCTTCAGAACTTAATTTTCCTTCTAAAACATTGTAGAATGATACATACAAATCTTTTACAGATTCTATAAGACCTTTTTCATTCTGCTCATGCTGCCTGCTTATGACTACGTCATCTTTCAGCGCATCATTTTTAATTACAACATCTCCTGCTATAGCTACCCCACCCAACATACTTAATCCAGCCAATGTTGCTATAATCGTTTTTAATCCTGAAGTCATTTTATACCTCTGCCTAAATAACGAAAATTTGACAATTTATTGATAGCAAATCCTATCCCCATCATAAATGGTGGGGTATTACGGATTTGCATTATAGATTATCAAATTTTTGGAATCCAAAATTTCGCAATGAAGTGAGGGGTATTAAACCCCAATAAAATTTCTTGCGAAATTTTCGATAAAGATACTTGTATCTATCACCTTTTATATATCCGAGTTGATTATGCATTTATAAATCTTTCGTTAATTAACTACTAACTAGGGGCAATAGATTCAAAACTGTCAAATTTAGTCTCCTGGTTTTTATACTGTTATTATACATATCTTAGAAAAAGGGTTAATCAGGAGTCCTATTATTTCATGTTGTGAAGTATCCTTAAATGCACATCTGAAATTGGCAGCGGATAAATTTGTTGCTTTTTCCACATCTGGCTTTTTCCAAATTGCGATACAGGTATTTGAGCATTTCCAATTGGTTGAGGATAATAAATTGGTTCTGGTTTGCTGCACGCTCCTGTTTGATAACTTTCATCATCTAACAAGACAATGTTTGCAAGAGCCTGATTTATACCACCTGTAACCTGGAGAGGTATTATTCTCTTAGGGATTCCATCCTGAACAACATAACACTCAGAAGCTTTTACCATATAAGTTTTATCTTGGGGTTGAGTATGCCCTTCATGAGAAACCACAAGAATCTTGCCTTCTAAATCAACAGATTCTGTTTGACCATCTATCACAGTACAACTCATTCTGGATTGGGGAAACATACCATCATTGTATTGTGCTGCATTACCAACAAAATGGCTTTTTTCTAAATTTAAATACTGCTTAAGTTTCTCAGGATCAGAATATTCACTGCCTAGGAAACCAACAACTTTACCATCTTTGATGTGTACTCGCTCTTCTCTTTTTCTGCCATAAGCATCAAAGTAAGTGAATCCCTGAACTCTAAACCTTTCAATTAACTGATGTGGGTTGTCAGATAATTTAATATTTTTATTCTCAATAGTTTGGCCATATTTGAAAGTTCCAGATTCACCAAAATCAAGAAATCTGATTGGTTCTTCAAAATGATGGCCAAAGATTTCATGGACTGGAACCCCAGTAAGCATAACTACATCGTAAAGCTCAGATAAAGGTATTCCTGCTTCTTCCAAGCTGCCGTATTTAAGACCTGAAATCGCATATAATTCTTGAAATGCATCACTAAAACTTCCTGCGTTTTTAATCATTTTCTCAGGTGTTGGGTCTGCAATGTATTTTATCAATTTTGGCAATCTAATCATATCAGAATCTGAAGTACAAACAACAGTTATATCCCTATTTGTTGGGATAGGATTATAACCATGGGAGTAAGAAATACCAAAAAAAGGTATTGATTGGATAGCTATTCCGCCTCTGGAATTCACCACTATCTTTTGTTCCACAGTTAGTTTTCGTATCAATCTGGTGTTAGGATGATCTTTAGTAAATGCTCTAAGTTCATCATCATACATCATTATATTATTTGGAAGTTGTTCAATATGCATTTCTTTTTCTGTTGGCAGTTCAATTCCTTTTGGAAAAAAATTGAATCTATGGTTATGAAGATCTCTTGCAACTGAAACATCCATGAAATTATGAGGGAGTAAATCATCAACAGATGTTTGAGTAAAAATTCCACTGTCCATCATTTCTTTATTTATATTGGAATCTGTATACCTATACTTTAATTCTTGGCCATTTATAAAAGTAACAATATCATAGAAAACTCTGATATATCTTGATACTATGTTTTCTTGAGAAGTTTGCACTTCTTTTGACATCAAATCAGCTATCTCTTCGAGATGTTGTCCTGTCCTGATTAATTCTGTGTTGCTCATGAGTGATGTGAATGAAGTTTCCTTTATAAATCTTCCTTTCTGCCACCACCTTACAGTGATTACCTTTTTTTGATGATGATGCTGGTGCTCCTTGAGTAGCAGACTTTTTACTTACTATCCATAGAAACATATATAAACTTCAACAACCCATTATGATGCTATGGGATTAATCAAGTTCAAGTTTGAAGAGGATGAGCCTGAAGAGCCTCTATTTGGCACAGGACCTCCTGAAGAAAAACTAACTGAGTTTCCTGAAGAAATTAAGAAAGATAAAGATGAGTTTATTATAGACTGGGAAAAAAGGCTTGGCTTTTCAAAAGACCCTTTCATGGATGATATACAAAAGCCGATAGAGAGATTCATAACCGGATACAAAGAAGAACGCGAAAAGCTTAATCTCTTTATAATAGAAAAAAAGCGTTTTGGGACTATATCTGCAGAATTTGGATACGGCAAAAGCACTGTTCTTTTCTGGCTTGCAAAACAGCTGCGCAGACATTCAAGAAAGATTATTGTGCTGCCCCTTAACGGCAAAATTCTGCTTGAAGGCAAAGGATTCCTTTCTGCCATTATACATCCATTCCTTGGCATTATTGAGAAGACAATAAAAAAGCCGCATTTTAGCATGACTTCAGAAGAGATATGTTCTAGGGTCAAAAGAAAGCTTGGCAGAAAAACGCTTGTATTGCTTGTAGATTGCTTTACCTCGATATCAAAACAGAATCTTGCCCTGCTTAATGATCTGTTCTCTTCAATACAAATCAGGGTTGTGTTTGCAGGAAACCCAAAACAGATAGACAAATTAAAAAGCAGCTGCGCATCAGATCCAGATATTGCAAAAAACTTCAATGACCAGCTGAACATAAAACTCCATGGACTTTCTTTCCAGGATATGAAAGAACTTATAATGAAAAGAGTGGAATTCTATGGAGGCATAAGCATAGAGCCTTTTAATGAACCTTACCTAAAAAAGATTTACAAGAAAAGCGAGGGAAGCCCAAGCAGGATGCTCAACCTGTGCCATAACCAGGCTATGGAACTGTCAGTAAACCCAGAGAAAGTGCGAAGCCTAAAGGAAGAGACTGCGCAGCTCAAGACAATGGTATATTCAAGCGAAGAGTTTGAGCATCAAGGCAATACAAAAAACAGTGATTATGATAAGATTGAAATAATCAGGCATGAGAACAAAGAGCCCATAGTCATAAAAGGAGATGAGCCTGAAGTGCATTATTCTAATGTTTATGAGAAAGATAAGGAAGAATAGGGGGATTTTGTTTTTTTGAGGGGTGATAAATCCAATCGAGAAAATACGAAAGATATAAATACCATTAAGATAATAAACATGAGATGGCAAGCAGAGAAATTGAAGAAAGATTTGAAAAGCATTGTAATGAATTAAGAGCAATAATCGAACAGGATATTGAATCTCTTTTGAATTTAATGCGTGATAATAAGTCTTTCAAGAAAGAATATAAGAATGCTAAAGAACAATTAGATCTTCTTGAAACATTAATTAAAGTAAGAAAGAAGAGTTATACTGTTGCTCTGGTTGCCCTCAGGGGATAGGATTCATATTTCTAAAAAAGCATTTTGAACAGAACTAAGTCTTGATGAATGGCACAGATGCCTATAAGTAAACAATGTCAAAAATCATAAATCTTATATATCCCGCCAGTTTTATTCCATTACATGCTAATCACACTGCGCGAGATATTTGATATGGCTGTGATGACAGCTTTGGTAGGGTTCATATTCTCTGACCTGTTCGGCAGATTGAAGAGGCCAAAGAAAGATTATGACCCATTGACAGACAGTCCATCCGGCTTTGACTGGGATGGATTCAGGTTTGCTGTGCTTGTGACAGCTCCTGCATTAATCTTCCATGAGCTTGCGCATAAGTTTGTTGCGCTGAATTTTGGGATGGAGGCAACCTTTCATGCTGCATACATGTGGCTGTTCATCGGCATGATGCTCAAGATAATGAAATTTAATTTTATATTCTTTGTTCCTGCTTATGTTTCCATAATGGGAGCAGTTACTCCTTTACAGCATGCATCTATTGCTTTTGCAGGCCCTGGCATGAATCTGCTGTTATGGCTAGGCACAGCAGCATTAGTCAAGTACAGGCTTATAGAAAAAAAGCATTATCATCTTGCAATCATCACATCCAAAATAAACATGTTCCTGTTCATATTAAATATGCTGCCAATACCAGGGTTTGACGGCTCAAAGGTGTTTGCAGGCCTGATCCAGGCTATTTTCTGAATAAACCGCAACAAATATAAATGATAAGATAACCAGAAATTCTCTGTGATGAAGAAGAAAGACATAAAATACATTGTAGTGACTGGCGGCGTTCTCTCTGGCCTGGGAAAGGGGATAGTCAATGCTTCTATAGGCAATCTTCTTGTTAATCAGGGATATAAAGTGACTGCGGTAAAGATAGATCCCTATATAAATCTGGATGCAGGTACCATGAGGCCTACTGAGCATGGTGAAGTATGGGTCACAGATGACGGTGGTGAGACAGACCAGGATCTTGGCAATTATGAGCGATTCCTTAACACAAACATCCCAAAGGGAAATAATATTACAACAGGCCAGGTATACCTTGAAGTAATTAACAAGGAGAGAAACCTTGAATATCATGGAAAATGCGTTGAGGTCATACCTCATATTCCTCAGGAAGTTGAAAGACGCATAATAAAAGCAGGAAAAGAAGCAGAAGCAGATTTTGTCATGGTAGAGATTGGAGGGACAATTGGGGATTACCAAAACATCCTTTTCCTTGAGACAGTAAGGGAGATGAAAAGGAGAAGGAATAATGTCGTATTTGTGCACGTAGCATATCTTCCAATCCCTAATCATATAGGTGAGATGAAGACAAAGCCTGCACAGCACTCTGTAAGGCAGCTGAACGCAAACGGGATACAGCCTGATTTTATAATAGGAAGATCAAAGCTGCCTCTTGATGATGTAAGGAAAGAGAAGATAGCATTATTCTGCAATGTGAAGAAAGATGCTGTACTCAGTGCCCCGAATATTGACAACATATACAGGATACCTGTAAATTTCGAGAAACAGCAGTTTGTCCACAATATCCTAAAAAAATTCGGTATGAAATACAAGAAAACAAAAAAGAGCAGGGCATGGCAGGATTACATAAACAAGATATCAAGGATTAAGAAAGAGCTGAAGATAGGAATTGTAGGGAAATACTTTGATATAGGTAATTTCTCTCTTGAGGATTCCTATGTATCTATAATCGAAGCAGTAAAGCATGCTGCATGGCGCAACAACAGGAAGCCTGTGATTGAATGGATCAACTCCAAGAAATATGAATGTGACCCTGCTCTTATAAAAGAGCTTGAGAATTATGATGGAATAATAATACCTGGTGGTTTTGGGAGCAGCGGAATCGATGGAAAACTTCTTGCTATAAAGTATATCAGGGAAAACAATATTCCTTTCCTTGGGTTGTGCCTAGGGATGCAGCTGGCTGTTGTTGAGTTTGCAAGGAATGTATGCGGGCTCAAGAACGCGCATACAACTGAAGTGAGTCCTGATACTGATAATCCTGTGATTGATATTCTTCCAGAGCAGAAAGATAACCTTAGAAAAAAGAATTACGGAGCGACCATGAGGCTTGGATCTTACCCTGCTAAGCTGAAGAAAGAATCGCTTGTCTGCAGACTTTATGGAAACAAGACAATTATTTCAGAAAGGCACAGGCACAGGTATGAGGTAAATCCCGAATATGCGCTCCTTCTTGAGCAGTGCGGGCTTAAGTTTTCAGGTGTATCTCCTGACAGGAAGCTTATGGAATTCCTTGAGCTGCCTGACCACAATTTCTTTGTAGCAACTCAGGCTCATCCTGAATTCAAGTCAAGGCTGATGAAGCCAGCGCCCTTGTTTGATGGATTTGTAAAGGCTGCAGCCAAGGGCAGGGGAAAATCTCAATAACAATTATAGGATGTAATAAGTCGTATATAAAAGAGCAGTAGCATCTTCAAAACTTAGGATAAGTTATTAGAAGGCTCTGCGTCCCCGGATGGGGCTTCCCCCCGCGACGAGCAGGATGTCATGGAAATCCTAAAATCCGACTTACCAAGTCCTAAAGGACTTGGCTTGCGCCGAATTTTCGAGACGGATTTCTAGGACACAAAAAAAGCATAAAGCAAAAATGCAATAGCATTCATCCTCGTCCTAAAGGACAAGGCTTTCTGCTTTTTTTCGTGTAAATATTGAAAAAGTTTTGACCTGATGATGCTACTGCTCTAGAGATAATAGCTTTATTACATCACAATTATCAATAATTTTAAATATCCTGAAGCTTATCATGATAAACTATGAGATATCGCAAGCTTTTCCAGGCAAAAGACAGCAATGGCTGCATGCAATATATAGACAATCTTGATAAAGCAAAGATAAAAAAGGAAAAGACTGAATTCTTCTGCCCTCATTGCAGCCAAAAAGTTCTTCCAAGGATGGGGGAAAAGAAAGCCTGGCATTTTGCGCATATTGACAAGCCATGCAATAAGCTCAGGATGTCGTCTGAGGGTGATATTGAGGCAGAGAGCAAAAAAACAAAAGAGATATGGTCATTCACTACAAAATACAAAGTAGGCAGCGACTTTAAGATAGACAGGGGCAGCTACCAGTGTGAGTTCTGCAGGAAGATACAACTAAAAAAATACGGAATCAAATGGAGCAATAGAATATACCTCTGCAAGGAATGCTACAAGCAGCTGGACAGCAAGAGGATAGATCAGCTGCAGTGGAAATCAATCTAAAAGAAAGAATTTGCAAAGCAAAGTTATTATTTTGTCTTCTGCTTGACCCTGCTATATACTGTCCATATTGTCCTGTCGTCCCTGTTAAGAATCTTTGCGATATCTGTGTTCCTTAACTTCAGTGTGTCCCTTAAATAACGCACAAGGCATTCAAGAACTCCAAGCCTCCTGTCATCAAATATGGCTATTGGAACTGATATCTCTTTCTTTAATTTGCTAATATCTTTTTTTGCCATTTTCTTTTACCTCTTTATTTTTAATCACTGCTTATAGCTAAAAACCTTTTGTTTAATAAAAAAACATAAAACTAGTAGTAAGGTTTAATGTTTAGATTGTATAAAGTCTCTTTCATCACAGCTGCATTTATAACACTTCATGCATATTATACCCCTATACTTTATAAATTTTACTTTATTGTTGGGTTAAAAAAACTTAAGAGTCAGTGCTTTCTCCACCAATCAATAGCCTTGTCCATATCAGCCTTTGTGAAATCAGGCCACATTTTTTCTGAGAAATATATTGTTGAATAGCATGAATCCCACAGCAGGAGGCCTTTTGTGTATCTCTTATATCCACTCTTTATTATGATATCAGGAGGTATGAAATATGATGAATATAAGTTATCCTTTATTGCCTGCTTGCTTATCTGGCTCATGTCTATCTTGCTTGCCATGACCTGCCTGACAAGGAGCTTGCATGCATCCACTATCTCTTCCTGACCGTTGTAGTTCATGCAGAAATTGAGAAAGAACTCATTATTATCCTTTGTAAATTCAAGTATGGATTTTATTGCATCAACAAGTTTTCCTGGCAGGTCATACCATTTTCCTATCACAGATACTTTTATCCTGCCTGATCTTATTGATTCATCATCCTGGAGATTAGTAAAGAAATCAGCAAGCAGGTCTATAAATTCAGAATAATGGCTGTCACTCTCTTTCCGCTTTCCAAGGAGATAGAATGTCAGTATCGGTATGTTCCTTTTTATCTGATAAGGTATTATCCTATTTACAGCATCAATTGAATGTGCATATGCTTCTGAAACAGATATCCTGCCTTTTAAGGAGTATTTCATAGCTCCGTCTATTGTTATCGCTATGTGTTTAGGATTATTGAGCTTCAGCCCTGGAACAGGCTCAAGTTCAGCCGGATTTTGCTTCCCCCTAGTCACAATCTCCTTGATCTTATCAAGCATTTACTCATTAGTAGATAGCAATGTTTATAAAGTTTTTCATTATTTTTACAACTGTATGGTCATCTACATAATAATAATAGCTGTCTGCCTTATAGGCCTCATAATTGGGACTATCAGCGATATAAAGACAAGAGAAGTGCCTGACTGGCTGAATTACTGCCTGATATTCTCAGGGCTTGGCCTTAGGCTTATCTATTCTTCAGCTACCTCTGACTGGTTGTTCCTGCTTTATGGAATTGCGGGTTTTGCTGCATTTCTTGCTGTTGCGCTGCTTATGTTCTATGCAGGCCAGTGGGGAGGCGGAGACTCAAAGATGATAATGGGACTTGGCGCCTTGCTGGGGCTTGATTTTATGCATTACAGGACACTATTTTCAGAATCACTGATGGTAGGATTTTTCATAAATCTCCTGTTTGTTGGAGCTTTCTATGGTATGGTATGGAGCATAATAATGGCTGCAACCAAATGGAAAAAATTTACAAAAGAGTTTGTGAAGATAGTAAAAACAGGGAGATTCATCTTTATAAGAAGAGCACTGCTCATATTTGTATTAGCTATCCTTACATCTATCTTCTTTATAGGCGATGGCTTCCTCAGGATAGGATTACTGCTGTTCTGCTTTATGCTTATGGTAACTCTTTACCTATGGCCGTTTGTAAAGTCTGTCGAAAATGCGTGCATGTACAAATTCGTCACTCCTGACAAACTTACAGAAGGCGACTGGATAGCAGATGATGTAAGTGTTGCAGGAGAGTTAATATGCAGCCCAAAAGATCTGGGGATTGAAAAAGAGCAGATAGAAGAGCTCATTAAACTGCACGACAAGGGGAAAGTGAAAGAGATAAGGATAAAAGAAGGTATCCCTTTTGTGCCAAGCTTTCTGATCAGTTTTTTGATTACATTGGTATGGGGGAATTTGCTGATGCTTATCCTATAGCTGCAATAAAAATAAAAAGTCAGATGGCACAGAGCACAAGCATCTTCAAATCTTGATGAGCGTAGCTCATTAAGTCTTGAGGAACAAGGTTCCTTAAGAACTTAGAAGGCTATGCCTTCCAAGTAACTTAGAGAGCTTTGCTCTCCAAGTACTTAGGATAGGTTATTAGAAGGCTCTGCGTCCCCGTAGGGGGCTTCCAATATCATTAAGTTAAGGTATTTTTATTCCAGATTTTCTTATGATTCAAATCCATCCTAATCTAATTCTTTGCCTGCTTCCACCATTGTTCCAGCGACGGCCATTAGCATTCGCAAAGGAAAAGAAAAGAATTAGGAAAGATTTGGAGAGGCTATATCTTAAAGGCTCATCTATTTGCTTAACTTAATGACATTGAGGGGGCTTCTCCCCGCGACGAGCAGGATAAGGAAAAGGATTAAGTTTTGACTGATGATGCTGGTTCTCCTTGAGTAACAGACTTTTTACTTAAGAAATAATGTTTATTAATAATTCAGGGAATTCTTCTTAACTGCTTCAGCAGATAGTTCTCTTCTTCTCCATCTGTTCCCAATTGCTCAAGTTTTCTTTCTTCCACTGGCTGCTGTTTTTCCTTCTCCTTTTGGATGACTATATTCTTTGTCTCTTCTTTTATCTTGAGCTCGACAGTTGACAACTCTTCCTGATCAAGCTTCTTAGGCTGCCACATGAGATTTATATTATCATTCTCGTTTCGGGGGATTATATGGACCATGATATGGGGAATTGTCTGGCCTGCAGGCACGCCATTCTGCACAAATATATTCGTTCCATGTATATTCATGCTCTCAAATATGCTTGATGATATCTTTGAAGCTGTATTGAACATATGTCCTATAAGGTCATTAGACAGGTTCTCAAGTATAGGATAATGATGCTTAGGTATAAGTATTATATGTCCTGGAGTTGCTGGCTTGGGGTGAAGAATAGCAACTAAATGTGCATCTTCATATACTTTTTTTGATTCAACATTCCCGTTTGCGATCTCGCAAATATTGCACTTAGCCATTTTCATTTATGATATTACTTTTCATTTAGTCTTGTCTGAAAGCAGGTCTGCAATCATATCAAGCGAATTCCCATGTTCTTCCTGCCCATCTTGTTCCTTATCTTCTGTATTATCTTCTGTCTCTTCCTTATCTTCTGTATTATCTTCTGTATTATCTTCTGTATTATCTTCTGTATTATCTTCTGTCTCTTCCTTATCTTCCACAATTGTTTCTTTCTCTGCTTCTGGTTCATG
>DAOVBM010000057.1 GCA_030670545.1 Candidatus Woesearchaeota archaeon | reverse complement strand
CAGTATTAGCTCCATAAACAGGGACATTGCATACTGATATGCCTCTGCCTGTGCATGCATCAATATCAATATGGTCAAATCCTGTTGACATTGTTGTGATTAACTTAAGATTAGGAAGCTTGTCTATTATTTCCTTGCTGACTTTTGAATATATAAAAACCGCAATGCACTCGCAGTCACTGGCATCTCCTGCCTTCTCAATAGTAAGCTTGTCACTAGACAGATTAAGCTCAACATCAGGTAATGCATTCCTGATATAATCCTTTTCCCATTCCTCTAATTCAAAGAATGCTATCTTTGATATTTGCGCCATATTATCACCTTCATATGCTTCTTAAGAGAGTACTTATTCATATCTGGAAAACATTCATTTAAATAATTATCGAAAATTTCGCAAGAAATTTAATTTTATTGGGGTTTAATACCCTTCACTTCAGTGCGAAATTTTTGTTATCTGTTTATTTCTTGTTTCCCTTTTTTCTCTTCTTCTGGCTTAAGAAGATATCTCCTGAACATATATACTGTGGTTGCAATAAGTATGATTGTCAGGAGAGTAAAATACGATGCGCGCAATGCAACTATATCCCAGCTTGGAGCTGCAAGAGGCACTCTTTCAGGTACCAGCTCTACTTTGAACATTCCTCTTGGACCGTATCTTATTCTTGCATCTCCATCCTTTTCATAAACAACATACTCAACAAAGAATAGATTTCCTGTGAATCCAGATTCAGGGATAACAATCTCAATCTGTACAGGAAAAGTGTTATTGAAAGTGTAGGGGGGAACAACGATACTCTCAATTTCATCTATGTTGCTGATGATCTGCCAGCTTCTCACAAATTCAAGCTCAAGTTCCATTGGCAGATTTGTAGGATTGACTGGATATATGTAATAATAGCCTACCTGATCCTGCGAAATATATAATGTGTTGTTTTCAAGTTCAGTGGGCCTGTATTCATCATATTCTGCATTTGCCTGAGAAGCTGTAATCAGGATAACAAATGGGATTAGAACAATAACCAGCATAACTCTGAGTCTAGAACAGCTTTCATCTAAGATTATACCTCCCATTATGATTTTGCATATCCATGACTTAATTATTTAAATCTTGAGTTTAGTAATTAAAGCATTCTGGCTGAATTATAGCATAAGGATAACAGACATCAACAATAATTCCCAAAACCTTTTATAGCAAACTGGATTCTATCATATTATGTTAGTAGGAGTAGTAGGAAAGCCGAATATAGGGAAATCAACATTCTTCAAGGCAGCGACAATGGCAGAAGTAGAGATAGCTAATTATCCCTTTGCGACTATTAAGCCAAATTCAGGAGTTGGCTATATAAAGATTGATTGCGCAGATAAAGATTTCAATGTAAAGTGCAATCCAAGGGAAGGGTTTTGCATAAGCGGCAAGAGATTTGTCCCTATCCAGATGATTGACGTGGCAGGGCTTGTTCCTGGAGCGCATAAAGGGCATGGGCTTGGAAACCAATTCCTTGATGACCTCAGGCAGGCAGATGTCCTTGTCCATGTGATTGACTGTGCAGGATCTACAAACGAAAAAGGAGAGCAGGTAAATCCAGGGGAATGTGATCCTGCAAATGACATAAGATTTCTGGAAGAAGAGCTTGATTACTGGTATCATGGCATAATACAAAAGGGATGGGAAAAATTTGCAAGGGAAACGCAGCAGACAAAAAAAGAAGTGCATAAAGCTGTAGCTAAACAGCTTTCAGGGCTCAAAGTGACTGAAGAGATGGTCAAAGATTCAATAAAGAAGCTCAGCCTTGATAAAGATAATGTCACATCATGGAATGATAAGGACACTTTCAGGCTGGCGCAGGAGCTTAGAAAACTCACAAAGCCTATGATCATAGCATGCAATAAGATAGACATCCCTGTTGCAGAAGAGAATTTCAGAAGGCTGCAGAAAGAATTTACTGGCCATATGCTTGTGCCTTGTTCAGCAGAAAGTGAGCTTGCATTGAGGGAGGCTGCAAAGAGCGGGCTTATAGATTATATCCCTGGGGAAGATTCTTTTTCTTATAAGGATGAATCAACATTAAATGAGAAGCAGAAAACTGCTCTTGAATTCATAAAGGCAAATGTTCTTGGAAAATGGCATTCAACAGGAGTACAGGATGTCCTTGATAATGCTATATTTAAGCTGTTGAAATACATTGCAGTCTTTCCTGGAGGAGTAAATAAGCTGGAAGATCAGCACGGCAACGTGCTTCCAGACTGCTTCCTGCTGCTGGAAGGGTCTACAGCTCTTGACTTTGCATACAGAATCCATACAGACCTTGGAGAGAAGTTCATAAGGGCAATAGATGTCAAGACAAAGATGACTGTAGGAAAAGAGCATGTGCTGAAGCATAGGGATGTTGTTGAGATAGTAAGCGATAAGTGATTTAAAATTTATAGAGAAAATATTTTACTTAGAATACTTCTTAAAGCTTTGGACAAGATCAATCACATACTTGCCTTCGTCAAGCTTGAAGATAAGCGGCTCTCCTTTGAAAATCTGCACAAGATCAATCTCATACTGGCCTGGTTTCATTATCCTTATCGATTCAAAGTCAAGAACAACTGGCTGGTCCCTCTCTATATCTGAGCCAACAAGGTCAAATACATCTTTCTCTATCTGCTCTTTTTCAGTTTTAGAAAGCTTTTTTATATGCTGTTCCTCTTTAATCTTCTCAAGCTTTTCCTTCTTGATAAAGAAAAATAACTTTCCTCCACAGCTGCACCCTTCAAGAATCGCTTTAGATCCATCATCATAGAACTTGCTGCATCTTACGCATTGGTGTGGCATTTAGGATGTCCTCCTTTTCGAAGTGGGTTGCGAACTTAGTGAGTAACCCGCTGTTTTTCCCCAGGATTTTAGCGTAGCTAAAAGGCTGCATTGGTGTGGCATTTTTTATATTTCCCTCTTTCTCTTATCTCTTCTTCCCATTCTTTGCCCGTTTCCCAGTCTTTTTGGGATTGAATTTCTTATCAGTAGTAAGGAGTTCTATCTTAGTCGGGTCTCTTTTTATCTCTTTGACAATTGAAGCAGGACCTATCACTGTCAGCCCCTGGCGTTCACCAAGAAGGGCATTAACAACAGAAGCCCTGAACTTGCTTAATCCATTCAGCTTAGAGTTTGCAGATGCATCAATAACTGCAAGTTCTATGCCTTTAAAATCCTTATTGATCTCTTCCATTGTCACTTTGATTAGCTCTGCTTCCTCTTCTTTCTTCAGTCTTCCCTGCAGGAGCACTATCTTATTCTCTTTCGCTATATTAAGAAGTTTCCTTATCCTTCCGACAGAACTCAATAACTCTATCTCACTATAAGGGACTAATTGCAATGTTACCATTTTTTACTGTATTTACCTCTTTTTTTTATTTGCCTGCAAACGTGAAAAGTGCTTCGTAAAACTTGTCTATGTTCTTCCCATACTTCCCGCTTATCCCTATTACATCATACTGCGGGAAAGCAGCTTCAATCTTCTTCTGGTTGAATCTTTTAAGATCGCTCTTGTTTGCTATTATCAATACAGGTATATCCCTGGCTGCAAGATTGCCTATGATTGTTATATTGACCTGGGTATAAGGATCTTTTGTCCCGTCGAGCACTATTATTACAGTGTCCATCTCATCAAGCCATTTGATTGAGTCGATAACACCCTTTGTAGCTTCCTTTGCGCGAGCCTTTGCTTCTTCTTCTTTCATACCTACCTTGAGAAATTCCTCATAATCTATCCTGGTTGCGATGCCAGGGGTATCAACAAGGTTAAATGTCAGTTCCTTGCTTCCGCTTTTGATATTTATCTGTTCTTTTATCTGTATTTCCCTTGTCTCGTGAGCAACATTTGATACAGAGCCCATATCCTCACCAAGCCAATCCTGGCATATCCTGTTAGCAAGCGTAGTCTTACCTCCATTTGGAGGACCATATAAGCCTAATTTTACATGTTTCTTCTTCTTGAACAGGTTATTAAGAACCTTGCTTATAAATTTCTGTATTAACTTAATCATATAAAATTCACCCTCACCACAATTAATAAATGATTATTTCAGTTATTTAAATAATTTTCTATTTGTCGCAGAAAATCCTACTGTATATAGGGTCGCAGATTTTATTAAAAGAAAAATTTAAATAATACCATCTCTGTATGTATCATTATGAAAGATATAGTAAGGAAAGACATACTCCAGATTCTTGCAGGAGTGATTAATATACTTGAAAAGAGAGAGGAAAAGGATTATCTCGATCTGAAAGGCCTGAGCAACCGCACAATACATAACTCAGCCATATTCCAGGATGATGATTCCATATCCATCGCAGTTATGGTCTATGCAATTGCAAAGATGATTGACAGGGGGTTGACTGAGAGGACATATGATATGATATTTACCAAGCTTATCTCAGCAAAATCTTCCTTGGAAAAATTTGACAAGAACACTTACAGAGCAGGTATCAAAGGCATATTTAGTATAATCTCAAAGACTGACAAGAGACTGAAGCTATATGTGGAAGATGTCATATCACAAGCCCAGATGAAGAAAGCGGGGAAGATATACAAGCATGGAATCTCGATCGGAACAGTATCTGAACTCATGGGGGTATCTTACTGGGATATGCTGAGCTATCTGGGAAGCACATCTCCTGTTGAAGAGGAATACGACCCAAAGGATATAAGGAAACGGCTTAATTTTGCAAGGAGGATATTCAATATATCATAAAATGAAAAAACTGATTTTTGACACAGGACCAATAATTACACTGACCCTGAATAATCTGTTATGGATACTTGAGCCTCTCAAGAAAAAGTCAGGCAGCAGGTTTATGATACCTGGAGCTGTAAAAAAAGAGCTTGTGGACAGGCCATTTAAAATAAAGAGATTCAAATTCGAAGCAATGCAGACCATGCAGTACCTGAAGAACAATACAATAGAGGTTGTCAATAACAGCCAGACAGAAGAACTGACTTCAGAGCTTCTTGAGCTGGCGAATCACTGCTTCAAGGCAAAAGGCGAATGGATAAAGCTTGTGCATTATGCTGAGATAAATGCCCTTGCGCTTACAATAACAGAAAAAGCAGCTGCTTTTATAATAGACGAGAGAACTACAAGAATGCTGATAGAAGATCCTGAAAAGCTCAGAAATATAATGAATCATAAGCTTAGGACCAGGATATCTATAAATAAGGATTATCTTAAGAGATTCCATCAGAAAGTGAAAGGCATAAGGATGTTGCGGTCAGTGGAGCTTGTCACAATAGGATATGAAATTGGACTCCTTGATAAGTATCTGCCAGATATGCCTGAACCAAAAAAAAATCTTCTTGATTCTGTATTATGGGGTGTCAAGCTTCATGGGTGTTCAGTATCAAAAAGAGAGATTGAACAGATAATAAAGATAGAAAAACCGCTGCTTTGAATGTCTGGATTCTGGAACTATCGATTCTTCCGTCTTATTATGGTCGATAAATTCGAAAAGTTTATAAACTTGGAGATTTTGGTTCTTATCAAGACACTCAAAGTCTTAATCTGAAAATAAGTTAAGGGGGAATAAGAAAAATGGCTAAAAAAGTAGCAAAAGTAGGCGTTAAAAAAGAATCTGGATATCTTTATTTTGTAGATAAGAAAGGAGACGTTTCCAGAGCAGTTATGGCAAGAGGAAAAAAGAAAGGCAAAGCAAAAAAAGAGAAAGTTGCTAAAGTAGGCGTTAAAAAAGAGTCTGGAATGCTTTACTTCGTTGATAAGCAGGGTGACATCTCCTGTGCTGTTATGGCAAGAGGAGGAAAAAAGAAGAAGAAAAAAGCAGTCAAGAAGAAAGCAACCAAGAAAAAAACTAAAAAGAGAAAGTAAACCTCTTTTCTTGATTTTTTATTTTATTTTTTTAAAAATTTTCTAATGCTGATTACTATGATACAATCATACACCTTTGGAAGATATATCATCGATGGTAAAGAGTATCAGTATGACATAAAGATAATCTGCGGCAGGATTTCTACGTGGAGAAACCATCAGATGAAAGTTGAGGATATTCTTGACCTCATTGAGGCAGAGCCTGAATTCATAGTGATAGGAACAGGAGCATCAGGTGTGCTGCAGATAAAGGATGAGATAATAGATCTAATTAAGTCAAAAGGCATCAGACTTATAATTGAGAAGACTGGCATGGCATGCGAAGAGTATAACAGGCTAGAGACTGAAGGCAGGAAAGTCTGCGCAATACTGCATGGGACATGTTAGTTAATTATGTAAGAAGTCTATTGTTTTTGGAGCACCAGCATCATCAGGTCAAAACTCCTTCAAGAATCACATCCTGCTCGTCGCGGGGGGAAGCCCCCTACGGGGACGCAGAGCTATCCAAAAATACATCCAGAGTAGTTGGAGAGCAAAGCTCTCTAACTTCTTAATGAGCTACGCTCATCAAGATTTGAAGATGCTTGTGCTCCTTTAATATATGACTTATGACATACTTAGTTAGCAAATTTTTATATACTAGCTTCTAAAACAATATAATATTATGATGATAAAAGGTCAGGTAATAGCTGGAGAATTTGGCAAGATTATAGCCAGGCAGAAAAATGGAGCTGAGATTGAGCTTGGAGAACTGCTTGTATCAGAGGAAAAGGATAAAAAGATAATTCTGCAGGCATTTGACATAGCTTACGGCTCCCAGATATCGCAGCAAAATCTTGAACTTATATCCGGCATGAGCATTGAAGAGAATGCTTCTGCTGATTTCATGGATGCTCATCTTAGGAATTACAAGATGATACTCCTTAAGAATATACTTACAATAAGCAAAGATAATATAAAATCATGCAAGATCCTTCCAGATTTCTTTTCAAATGTAAGAGAGATAAACAAGGATGACCTGAAGTTTCTTACAATGCCCTCAAATCCATTATATCTTGGGAAGCTCAGGAGCGGCTCAAAAGTAATTGATGTCGATATATCGCTGCCAGGGAAAGATGTGCTGAGCCACCACATACTCGTGCCTGCAATGACTGGGAAAGGCAAGAGCAACCTTTTGAGTTGTGTCTTATGGGACCTTGTTCCTAAAGATTACTGCGCAATGCTTGTGCTTGACCCGCATGATGAATACTATGGAAGAAACAAGACAGGATTAAAAGATCATCCCAGCAAAGATAAGATTGAATACTATTCTACTGATCCTCCTGCAGGATGCAGGACACTGAAGATAAACATAAAACTGCTCAAGCCAGGGCATTTTGATGGAGCAATGGACTGGTCCCCTGCGCAGAAAGAGGCTCTTGCAGCATATCATAAGAAGTTCAGGGAAGAATGGATTGAAGCAGTCATACTTGAGAAGCCGCTTAACTCTGTTTTCAATGAAGCTACTCTTGCTGTTGTCAAGAGAAGGCTTCTTCAATTGCTTAATCTTGAATTTGATGGCGAAGAACTGCGCTGCAGCGGAGTATTTGACATACAGGCAGGCATGACAACAATCAGTGATATTGTTTCAGCGCTTGAAGACGCAAAGACAGTAATATTAGATACATCAAGCTTTTCCGGAGCTGTAGAAATATTGATTGGCAGCATGATTACATCTGAAATATTCAGCAGATACAGATATTACAAAAACAAAGGGATGCTCAGGGACAAGCCTGTAGTCTCAATAGTTCTTGAAGAGGCTCCAAGAGTGCTGGGAAAAGAAGTGCTGGACAAGGGGCCTAACATATTCTCTACAATAGCCAGAGAAGGAAGAAAGTTTAAGGTAGGCCTGATAGCAATAACCCAACTTCCATCCCTCATACCCAGGCAGATTCTTGCAAACATGAACACCAAGATAATACTGGGGATAGAGATGGCGCCAGAAAGACAGGCAATCATTGAATCAGCATCACAAGACCTTTCTCAGGATTCACGATCAATAGCAGCGCTTGACAAGGGGGAAGCGATAGTCACATCTAACTTTGCAAGATTCGCAATCCCTATAAAGATACCTTTGTTTGATGACTTTATAAAAAAAGACCTGAAAAATAAAGAAAGAGTTGATAAGGATTTTAGTGGGATTGATATTTAACCCATTCGCGAGATATAACATCCCCTCAAACAAATCTTCTGAAATATTTCAGCAAGCACACTTAAAGAAATCTAAATTGTTATAGAAAAAAGATTAAAAAAATAAAAAAAACAAATCAATTAACCTTAGACAAATAC
>DAOVBM010000047.1 GCA_030670545.1 Candidatus Woesearchaeota archaeon | reverse complement strand
TCCTGCGTATCTTGCGGCATAAAAAACAGATATGCTTTATCGCAATGACAAGAACTATTATCAGCAGGATTATCCTTGATATAAGGTTCCAGAATATATTTTTGGCTGTAACCAGTATCTTTGCTCGTGAAGGCAGTCCTTCATCTTTTTTAGTTATAAAGATATCTTCAATATCATAAGCTGCTTCTGAGATTTTGCCTTCAAAGCTGGCTTTTATTTTTAATGTCCCTCCATACAGATTATATGCTGGAATCTCTGCATAAATTGGTATTGTCATATGATGATAAGGCTCAATATCAAAAGGAGCAGATTGCAGTGTTGAGACAAGATTCCTGTTCTTGTCAGCAATCTCAAGTGTGAGACTGGCTTCATGAATCACAGAATTCCATCTGCTGTTTAACGCAGTATCAAACCTGTATGTATTATTGCCAACTCTTTCTAATGATGCATTTATGATGTTCATGTAAGGTTCCCCTATGAGAAAACTATCAGCTGCTTCTGCTGCAAGCCCATCATAATAAATCTCTGCATTTGCATAATATCTTCCTTCTTTGATTTCCTTTATCCCTGATAATGGAAGTATAGCTTTAATCTGTGATCTGGAATGTTTTTTCAGCTCCTCTTTAGCTGTGCTTATGCTTGTTATGAATAATCCTTCAGCAGAATATATGTCTATGGATGCCATTACTTCAGAAATATCCTTATGCCCCAGATTCTCAATATTAATATTAAAGAAAAGATTGCTTTTGGCTTCAACATCTTTTGCATCCAGCTCAGCAGTGATATATTTTCCCTCTGGAACAGCAACAATATTGATTATAGAGGCAACAGATATTGTTGCGCTGATTGTGCTTCCTTTTTCATCATATCCTCCAAATCCTGGGCCAGGTATGGTCTCTGCAGCAGTAATAACTGCGTTCCATATTCCTGGATTGAGTTCCAGGGGCAGCTTTAATGTGTAATAAATCCTCTTCTTTGTCTCTTCACTTGACATCTCTACAATCGTATCCTTCAGTAGAATATAATCCTTCATGTCTCCAGTTACTGAGATTGCAGCAGAAATGTTATTTTTCTCATTGTTTATGATATGGCAGTAATATTCTTTCTCAAGACCCGGCTCAAAATATATCTTTCTTGTTGAAGGGCTTATTCCAAGCGCTGCAGCATCGTATAATAAGAAGAGCATTATCAATATCAACAGCAGAATCTTTGCTGCAAATCTCCAGTTGGTCAGGTATGATTCATAATCAAGGTGATGTTTTATCTTATCACTTGTTTTTTTGTGGTTTGCTTTTTTCATTTGCTTATGCTGGATTATGTTGATTTCTCTGCAATTAAGTTTATGTTTGCAGACCTTGTGCCTGCAGGCTCGTCATAAGGCACTTTCATCAGTATATCAATCACTGCTGTATCTTTATAGTCATTGTAGTCAAGCTGCCTGATTGCATGCTTATTCTCCATTGATATATTATCCCATGTTGTCCTTGATCCACTTATATTAAATGACTCTGTCTCATGCCTGTCATCTACCATGAACTGGAAATAGGATGTATTTAATGGTTGCTGCATCCACAGCTGGCTGCTTGCATTGATTCTCAGGTCTATGAATACATTTCCATCGTTCTGGATTATGAATGGCATAGGTAAGTTGTCTGTAGTGTCATTCTGCTCTCCAAGTTCCATCAGGCCGAAACTTATATCACTGAAAATAAAGCTGAATGCAACTACTCCTTCAACATAATATTCCCATGTCTCGCTCCACACCCCATAATCAGTGCCATTAAATGCGCGGACACGCCAGTAATACTGCATATCTGGCGCGAGATCTGATGTCAGAGTATAATTTGTCAGGTTATTTCCTTCAGCAATACCTGTAATATTTACCTCAGGATCTGAAAAGAAGCCATATGTGTCATCTATCTGCAGATCGTATGTAATCACACTGTTGTCTGCGCTTGCTGCATTATACCAGATGAATTCAGGCATAGTCTCAGGGTCAGAGCTGTCATTTAGCGGAGCATACAATATAACTTTTGATATGCCTATTGCTTTAATTATAATAGTCCTGTTATCATCTCCCCAGCCGCTGTTTCCTGCTGAATCATAAGCAATGCAATTCCATGTATAAGCGCCTTCCTGCAAGCTAATGTCCCATACTGAGCTGTTTGATTTTCCAGATACATCAGCTGTCGAATGCAGGCTAAAGCTCTGGTTTAATGAATCAGTGATATAAAGCGAGAGGTTTGCCAGGCCGTAATTATCAGCAGCAGAACAGTTAAATCTGATGTTGGCAGGGATTGCGCTATCATTTATATGGCCTGCTGGAGGATAGTTCAGCACTGCAGAAGGCGGCGCAGTATCAACAAGCTCAAATATATTTCTTCCAATCTCATTATCATTCTGCGCATTGAACACTATCAGAGTCCAGTTTCCAAGCAGCATAGAGGAATTGGCTGCAAGCAGATCATCAGCATTGTTTTCTGCAGACACAATTATATCAGGGCTTACTTTAATTACACTGCTGTTCGGGTCTATCCACAGGTAATACACTTTTTTAATATCAATATTATGCACTCTTGCATAGATTGTATCTCCTGCTTCAAATATACTCTGCTCAGTCATTCTTGCAAAATCATTGTAAGTGATGACGACTCTGGAAGTTGTGTTAATTAAAGAAACATCATATACTGATGTATCTTTGGATGAATTTACATGGATTACAGTAAGCTCACTATCTCCCTCAGATGCTGCTGCAGGCACAGTTATCCTTGCATAGATTATATGCTGGGAACCGTAATATCCTATAGAACCTATATCTATAATCCCATCGCTATCACTGTCTGTCAATAATGTCATCTTGTCTGAATCATAGAATACTGTATCCCATCCAAGTACAGGTATGTGGGATACATCAATCACATCAGACTCATTCCAGTTGTTTGATATTGTCAGCTCATAATAGCTGTAATCTCCAATGCCGACAGTCCTGTTATAGTCTAGCTCAATTGTTATTCTTTTTTTGACAGTTGTATCACTTGTCGCATTGGCAGTCAGATTAGGATTAAAAGAGGAATTAATCTGTATTGTTATAATATCCTTGCTAAGATCTGTGGAATTCTCAGGGATAGTGAAAACAAGCACTATATCCTTTGATTCTCCAGGCAGTAATCTGCCAACATCAGGATGACTGTCTCCATCTGTATCATGAATACTGCTGCCATTCAGGTAATACAGGGATATATTCCAGCCATGGCTGGACTCTGCCCTGATTTCAATTATGTCGCTGAATTTCTGTAGATTGTAGACTGTATAATTAAGCGCGGCAAGCATATTTTCTGCTCCTGATATAACTCTAAGATTTGGTGTGATAATAATCTCTCCAGCGATTGTTGTATCAGTAACTGTCTTATTAACAGACTCTTCAACAGAAGACAAGGCAGTGATATTGGTTGTATCAATTGTTCCGGATAGTATTGCGCCAGGGACATCTATCTTCGCGATAATAGTCGTATAATTTTCTACTCCCAGAGTTGTATCAGGATTATTGTTGCCATTTGAATCGTTGATAAGTTTTCCATTAGGATAATATAAAGTGATATTCCAGCCCAGACTTGATATAGACTCAAAATCTATTGTCTCTTCAAGTATTCCACAGTTCATAAGGTCATGGTCATAATATACAGATGTGCCGTTAGCAGCTGCTTTAGTATGGTCTGGCTGGAACAGCAGGCGCGCATAAATAGAAGATATTGAATCCATATTATCTTCTAATTGAGCAGGGAGGTTTATCCCCAATGAACATGAAGCCTTGAAATTGAGAGGTACAGGACCAGATAATCCAAGATTATTCCATTGTATACTGGCCTCCATTTCTATTCCTGATTCTGCGCCGCCGATTATCTGATTTTGCAGGCTTGCGTTTAATGTCAGTGAACCAGGAAGATCATATCCACTGCCTTTGATTTCATCTGCTGCTGCTGCAGGGATATAGTTGTACAGGTAAGAGTCATATTTCTGGTTTGATCCTGACCAGACAAACCTGAGCACATGATCAGTTGCATTCATATAACCATCATTGCCATAATCCAGATATGCCAATAAGTTAATCCTATTTTTGCCTGTGTTCAGACGCTTGTAATAGAGATATAAATATTCATTATCCCATGTATAAGCAAAACCTATTAAGTCACGATCTGCAGTCATACCTGTGTCTGCATCTCCTCCAGCTGCAGTAAGATCTGAAACATAATTTCTTGAATTTGATTTTACTGCTTCCCAATCCTGCATATTACCATCAATAGTTATATTCTTTAAAATTGGATAGCCATTATTATCAGCCAGATCGTTGCATAAAGGGATTGTCTTATCGCTTACATTGACGAAAACAGTGTCAGGAGTCCCATAGATGCCAAGAGAGTTATTGTAATATATTGTGTAATTCCATGAGCCAAGGAAATAGTTGTTAGGCCTGATGATTATTCTTGTATTGTTAAACCATGGTGATGGGTTTTCAAACATTTCGCCATTTCTTTCAACATAATAATAGCCTGCGCCAAAATTATCCTGCAGAGTCCATTCAATTATAGTTTCATCTCCAATATCAGCGTCCTGGTCGGGTGGAGATGTTGAATAAGGCATTATTTCCTCCATATCAGATACAATAAATGATATATCATCATTGTCATCATACTTGCCTGTACCGCAAGTGACATCTGCAGAGTCATCGTATCTTATGATAACCCTGACTGAATGGTTTCCAGATCTGTTGTCAAGAGTTAAATTTGTTGAGATGTCTTGCATTCCTGGGCCAGGGCATGGTGTGACCTTATCTATGACTCTCCATGAGCCAGGAGTATCTTCTGTATTATTTGAATAAACAAATGTTATGTTATCCGAACTTCCGTCGCCAAAGCAATGGACTGTTGCATTTATCTCTACTATATCTCCTGTTAGGAATACTGAATTGTTTTGGTCAGTTACTGTTATGTTCTCTACAGATTCATCTACAAGGTATGTGCCCTTATTGCCGTCCCTGCAGTTGTCGATAGTATTTGGCTGGTTGAATTCAACTATGCCTCCTGCCCTATCAACAGAGCGTATCATTGCAGATGTCGCTATGCATGGAGATGACAGGCAATAAATCGCGCCGTCTTCAATAAAACCTGGATCACCTGGATCTAATCTAAATTTATATATCTCCTGATCCTGAGGAATATCCATTAGTTTAATCCAGCCTGCTGTCCCATTCCCTGCTTTCTCCTGTTTTATGCCTGGTGTAAAGCTGCCCCAATTCTCACCCTCTACAGTGCATTGCCTTGTTGTGAAATTCCAGGTTAGGCATTTGTATAGTGACTGCCCCCTTGCTCTTACAAACACTTCTGCATAGTCATGAGGCACTTTGCTGAAGTCAAGAGCATATATCTGCGCCAAAGTAAGGAAAGGGGATTCAGGATATTCCAAAGGATAGTCAATCCCTATCTCCAGTTCACTTATGCTTGTTGCATTGATATCAAGTCCGTAGAACACAACCTTTACCACTGGAGGATCAAATGGAATTATGGTTGTATATTTAACTTCCACTGGATTATCAGGCATATCCATCTCAACAGAACCGTCCTCAAGAATTGTTATGTTGACTGTAAAATTACTTCCTGTACTTGAGTTAAATATTATTATATTAATCTGCTGCTCTAATGAGCAGTTGCTGCAGACACTGAACACTCTGAATACTGCATCATTTATCATGCCATAGCTGTTATTTGCGATTATATGTATTGTGTAATTCCCTATATATGATGTATTTGTAAACAGCGCCTGGAAGATAGTAGTATTATCTATTTGCTCCAGGTCAATCGATTCAGAGTAACCTGGCCAGATTATGCTTGCAAGAACTGAATCTATCCCATAAATATCTGTAACATTTAGCTTGATGGTTGCATTGGAGCCTGAGACATAAGTATAATTCTCTATTGGGCTTATTATATCAATTGTAGGGTATCCTGTATAGTTTATTATTGTATAATTAACAATCAGCTTTGGTCTGTATGAAATTACATTATCCTCCGAACTCCTAAAATATCCAAATGTATTCGGTGCATCTTCTGGATCCCTTATAAGAATTACACCCTGATTCGCGTATCTGCCATCAACCCATTCCTGCGCAAGGCCGGTTATGTCTAATGACATCCATTTTTTGCCTGTTGGAACAGAAGCATATATTCTTGAATCATAATCTCCCCCAGGATTATTCCATTGCCTGCCTTCATCAAATTCATTCCACGTTGCCTTATTCTCAATCCATTCCCTTGTCAACCTGTGTAAAGTGATATTTCCAGTCTTGACTCCTGTATTCTTGTATATCTTTAGTTCTGCTGAGGTTATTTCTGCATTCTGGGGAATATCAGATATATTAAAGTATATAAGGCCCCTCCTGTTCCTGTTCCATGCATTCTCATTGCCTACTTTGATAAGATTATCGTCTCCATAATTTGAATCCGGATACCTGTAACGAATGTAAGTATCTTTTACAGTATCCTCACTCTCATAAATCTTGCTAAACTGGATTGTGATATTTTCGTCTGCAATTTCTGGCTCTTGATCAAGATAATAAGTGATATTATGCAGCGCAAATACTGTTCCTGGATCTGTTTCTATAACAAACTTATAGCTTGTTTCATTTAAGCTGGGGAGTATGCATGTGTCAATGCATGCTCCTGTAAAGTTTATCATTAAAGCTGCTCCTGGAAGAAATACAGCCTGCTTTTCAGCTCTGCTGCTGTAATAGATATAAGAATAAAGGTTCTCTGCAGAAAGATTATAGTCGACATATATAACCTGAACACTTATTGTGTTATTTGCTCCTGCGTTGTCTTTTCCTTTAAATGCATAATACTCTGCATCCCACCTCTCTCCGAAAAGGTCTGCTTCTATGAAATCACAGCAAAGCGCACTTCCATAGCAGACATCAATCGAGCTGTTCTCATCATCATTTGTAATTATCCATCTTGCGCATAGATGAGATTCGTCAACATCCCAATTAAATCCAGTCTTATCAACTGAAAAATCTATAACTCCGTCATACATCTCGATTCCGTCATTGTCCTTGTCAAATTCTGAATCTTTTGCATATTCAAACTTTATTGATACCTCTGAATCTTCTGGCAGCGCAACTGCATTTATTTCTTCAGCTTCTTCCCCTTCTTCTTCCCCTTCTTCTTCCATCTCTTCTTCCATCTCTTCAGCTTTTTCCTGTTCTTCTGTTTGTTCTTCTATCTCTCTCCTAATATCTTCTTCTTCATCTTCAGACATTTGCTCTAATGCAATATTGTCAATCTCAGATTCAGTTGGTGTTCCTGCTGCAAATCCTGTAATCGCACCCATTCCCTGCTGCTCAAGAAGAGTGCTGTCAAGCACAAGATAGCTTTCATTTCCTGCAATCAGGCTGATTCTGACGCTTCCATTTCCAAGTATTAATCCATCAAGGCTTATAGAATTTATTGCCCCCTGGTTCTGGGGATACCATATATACTCCTGTGCTCCGCTGAATTTCTGATTTATTTCATCACTATACTCCACTCCTTCCGGACCTATTACTCTCCCTATCAACCCTGCCTCCATTAACATTAAAGTGAACAATACTGTGAATATTATTATTGCAGATATAATATAAGGCAGAGTATTAGGAGGGATAATAGTTTTTAGAGACATATTTATCCTAACAAATGGCCTATCAATGATTTTCAATAATCCGCTTATTGCCTTATCTTTTTTCATTTCCTTTTCTTTAATCTTGAAGTTCTTTTCCTCTTAAGTTTCAGTTCTGCCCGGTGGTTAACTGTCCAGACAGTCCTGTCATCCCGCCTGATAAGCAAAGCTATCTCATGATATCTCATGCCAGTATTTCTGAGATATAATACAATATTTTCAAGAATGCTTAACTCCCTGTCCTGGAAAATTGAAACAGGTATTTGCATGCAGGGAATTATAATAAATTCAGAATGTATCTTTCTTTTTGCATTCCTGTAAGTTATGCCTATTGGTCCTGAATTTCTGTTTAAGGATTTAGCAATATCTAAGTAACTTAACCCCAGATTCTCTTTAAAGTATTTGACAATTGCCTCAAGAGAGCTTAATTTGCTGTTATCGAATATACACAAAGGGATATTGTCCTTTATTTTCTCTGCATCTGCTTTTCCTTGCTGCTGCGCATCTTTCAGAAGCTGGCGCATTTGTTTGGTATTGATGCTGTGTTTAGTTTGGAGGCTTAACAAGAACGAGTTTAATTCAGATAGCGCTTTTTTTGTTCCTTTTGCAGTTTCTATACTTTCTGATTGTTTCTTCATCTTGCAGATAGGAAGATATTATGTAAGTAAAATTGAATTATTTAAATATTATGTAAGTTCATTTGCAATCTTACTACAGGGTTTTGTTAGATTATAGATAAGATGTAAGTAAAAAGTATATAAATGTTTTTATTTTAGAATAGTATGTAAGTGTATATCAATATCAAGTAAGTATAAGAAGATAAGATGTAAGTAAATTATTAAACAACACCAGTAAACTGAGTCATATATCGCTAAATTTATATAGCTGCTAATTTTCAAATGTTACATGAGATTCATTGCAGACCTTCATATACACGGCAAATATTCCCGTGCAACATCAAAGCAGCTCACAATAGAAAATCTTGAGAAATATGCTAACATAAAAGGAATAGATATGCTTGGAACTGGAGATTTTACTCATCCTAAATGGATTGCTGAACTGAAGGCTGAGCTTAGTGAAGATGATACAGGAATCTTAAGAACTAAATCAGGATTTCCTTTTATGCTCCAGACAGAGATTTCGCTTATATACTCGCAGGGAGGAAAAGGCAGGCGAGTGCATAACATTGTGCTTGCTCCTGACTTTGATACTGTAAGCCAGATAACAGATTATCTCCTGACCAAAGGGAGGATTGATTATGATGGCAGGCCAATCTTTAAGATACCATGTCCTGAGTTCGTGGAAAGCCTGAGGTCGATTAATAAAAAGATTGAAGTGATACCTGCACATATCTGGACCCCATGGTTCAGCATGCTTGGCTCAAAATCTGGATTTGATTCTGTTGAAGAATGTTTTGGGGATCAGACAAAGCACATACATGCTCTTGAAACCGGCCTTTCCAGCAATCCCCCTATGAACTGGAGGCTTAGCCAGCTTGACAGGTTTACTTTAGTATCCAACTCAGATCTGCATAGTTTTTGGCCATGGAGGATAGGAAGGGAAGCGAATATATTTGACACAGAAATGGCTTATGACAGCATAATAAAAGCTTTGCATACCAGAAAAGGATTTAAAGGAACAATTGAAGTTGATCCTGCTTATGGCAAGTACCATTATGACGGCCATAGGAATTGCAGTTTCTGCTCTTCACCAAAAGAGACAATGAAACTGAAAGGCATCTGCCCTGTATGCAAAAAGCCGCTTACAATAGGAGTTGATTACAGAATTGAAGAGCTTGCAGACAGACCTGAAGGATTTATTTTAAAGGAAGCACCGCCTTTTTATTCATTGATACCATTGTCTGACATAATATCAGTAATTGTTGGCAAGGCTGTAGCTACAAAAACAGTATGGGCAGAATATTACAAACTTGTAAAGGAGGGAAGAAGCGAGTTTGATGTTCTTATGAATATTCCTCTTGAAGAGCTTAAGAAAGATGTTGATGAGAAAATTGCAAAAGCAATAATAAAAGCAAGGCAAGGCAGTGTTAAAGTAAAGCCAGGTTATGATGGAGAATATGGGATACCTGTTTTTGGAAATGAACAAGATAAAGATAATAAAGAAGATTGCACGCCAGTAAGCAAGACTGCGCAACAAGGCCTGAATGATTTCTTTTAGTGATGATGGATATTATTTCTTTCTTCTTATTATAAACAATCCAACTAACACAGCAATCAATCCTAATCCCAGAGTTAATACTGAGAACTCAGGTATATCAACACTGCTTACCAGCTTTGTATCATTTGCTTCAAGTGTTACAAAGTTTGCAGATGAGCATGTTACATTGTATTCATGCAATCCAGATGTTGCAAATGATTTTGTGTAGTTGTAATCAATGCTGTCAAAATCCATTGTATATTCTGTATCCCAATCATCATCAAATGTGATATTACATTCTCCAGAGATTAGTGTTCCATCTGTTGAATTTATGTATTCTGCTGTGAATTCAATTGGATCAAAAGGGTAGAATACTCCTGCCTGCGCTTCTGTTGTCAGGTTAGCGTCTGACCCTGCTGCAAACCCAGTAAAGTGCGCAACATCAAATGTTAATGTTGAATCTGAACATAGTATGTTTGAACAAACACCATCTAATTCACAGTTCTTTCCTCCTGCAATTATATCATCCTTTGTTGTGAAAGTTCCTTCCTGATATGTAATTGTTTCAACAGGGCATGTTACACCTTCTAAAGATATTGTCGCAGAGGTGTTAAAGCTTTCATCTAAAGCAGCAGTATTAACTGAGATGAATTCATCTTCAATTACTATATTTGTGTCATAATCCTGAGCTTCTGCATTTATTTCAGTGCTTTCTGGGAATTTAATCTTCCCTTTGCCTGTTTTTGCAAGAGTAAGACTTGTTATATTTGTTATATCATTGACTGCTGAGAAATTGGTTGTTTCTGATGAAGTGAAATTTGCGTATGTTGGTGAAGTATCTAATACACCACTTCGCACCGCCCGCACATGATTATACTCTGTTTTAGTGCGTCGGTCATCGTTGCCAGGAAATTGGCGGCAGTAAGAGTACCAAGAATTATCAGTCTGAAAAACCCAGTAGTAGCCAGGAGTATAGGCAATATAGTCCATGCCAAAACTACGGAGGTCTCCGAGATCAGAATAACCAGGGAGGCGCCAATCAGTATAGCCTTTCCAATCCAAACCCTCAACCCAAGCAAAGGCAGGATAGTCAGCGACACTTTCTCCACTAGGGTAAATATAAGAGTTGGTTGTATAATTCCATATCGGCTGGCCATCGGTTTTTAATGTCTTCCATTGTTTTGTTCCACCCTCAGCTGTTCCAAGACATCCTGCTCCGTCACACCTTGGCCACATTAGATAATTATTATCACCGGTGCCAACAATTACCAAATCATCGTCTATTATCTGCCATTCTCCTGCTTCAATAGCATTAACAACCAAAGAAAATCCTGCCAAAACTCCAATCATCAACATTACAATAAATATTTTATTGAATCTCATTATCTTTACACCTCAGAACAATCAATTTCATAAATCATCATAATATCAATCTCCTAGAATCCAGTCATATATAAATATTTTCTTTTGTTTACTAACTAAAACAAAAACCACTATTTTCACTTCCAGTTACCAATTCCTTTCATTTTGCATTATTTTTAAATATGGCATCGAATTTCATCATAAAATGGCCAAGAAAAATCCACTGCGCATATTTCTATGAATTTGATTATTATGAATTCAAATAAACTCATCCATAATTCCTCAAAACCCAAAAAATACAAAAACACACAGTAACCTTTATAAATGCTATATTATTCTTTATATCTTGTGCTGAGTTAAGGTATATTAACCTCAATAAAATACAAAGGAGATAAAAAATGGTAAGAGGAATGTTCAAGTCAAGGAGTTTAAGGAAAGTATTTGTAAAGACTCCAGGATCAAAGACTGTAGTGCACTACAGGAA
>DAOVBM010000019.1 GCA_030670545.1 Candidatus Woesearchaeota archaeon | reverse complement strand
AATAACAAACAAAGCTATTATCAACAAAGATAAAACTAAAATTCTAAAATGATGTTTGTTTTTTCTATTGCTCATTTTTCAATTTTTTTAAACTCTTTTTTTAAATTAGTACCTGTATATCTTTCTTGTCCTGACAATCATCTTTAAATCAAATCATCCTGAAACAACAATCTCAATATTTCCCTTTCCTGTATCAGGGTCAGTTCCAGTATTCCTGATAAGCATTGTGTACCTTCCAGGCATGAGCTGGCTAAACCCATACATCTGTGCATCAGCATAAGAGAGTTTCAGCGCTGTAGTATACCTGAATTTTTTAACTTCAGATCCGAAATTAGGATTTATAATCTCGCTGAATTCTTTCTCCTCAAGTTTCTGGTCAGCTGACCTCAGGTATGAGCTGGACTTTGCTGCAAAGAGATAGCTTGGCGCATCAAGAGAATTGGATATGACATTTAGGACAACTCCTGCGTTTGTATTGGATGAATAGCTCTCTGTTGCTATGCCTACAACAGTTGCATTTCCTGCTATGCCGTATGCAATCTTATTCAGTTCTTTCCAGGATGATACATTTGAATAGCTTATGCTGAAATTAAGGTCAAATACATTCAATGTGCCTGAAGCTGAAGAGCTGGCTGCATAGACATCAAGAGCATATGCGCCTTCAATATCTGGAACAGTAAGTGTGAGCTTATAATTCCCGCATCCTATATCAGTGATTGCAAATTCTTCAGCTGAAAGGTTTGTGCCGTTAATCTGCACTGTGAATTCAGATTCATCAACACCTCCAAGCTGGCTGGCAAGCTGAACAGGAATCTCATAAATCCTGCCAGTATAATATCTGGCTGCAGGTGATATACTATCTATTGAAATGATATGATTTGGAGTTGCAGCAAATGTTCTGTTCTTATCTGCATAATTTCCAATGCTGTCCCTGCATTCTACATTGAATATATAGCCGTCTTCTTCTGATACGCTTGTCTTTGACTCATGATAAATGGATTCTGTGTAATCAAAATCATACTGCACATTCGAGGATATATCTTTCTTAAACTTGCATGAAGCCCATTCATCAGTCTCTACCCTTATGACAGGAGACAATGACCTGACATTACATGCGCTGCCAGGGATTATTATACTAATATCAGGACCTTCATTGTCAATCACTGTGGATACCTCACTTGACCAGCTGCTGTTCAGTTCTGCAAGGTTCCATGCCATGACTCTTGGATAATAAGTAACACCTGAAACCAGGTCAAAGACTGTTATGTGCAGCTCTGTCCTGTCTGTCCTGTTCACAAGATATGTCTCATTGAATATAGAGTTATTATACAGCTCAAATACATAAGTCACAGGATGGCTGTGCGGCTCATAAGATGCTGTCCAATTGAATGTGATACTAGTTTGATCAGTCTCGAATTCATGATCAGTCATTTGCGGAGTTGAGGGCATTGATGTATCAATCCTTATCTCATAATCCTTTTCAGCTCCCCAGTTGCCTGCATTATCCTTGCAGCGCACATGGAAATAAAGGTTGCCGTCAATTATGCTGCTGTAAATGGTACTTGTCTTTCCTGCAAAATTATCAGGATCGCCTTCAGGGATAAGGTCAGGAACACCATTATGGTTCTGATCAAGAATATACGAATATCCATAGACTCCGCTTCCTCCTCCATCTCCAGACCAACTAAACTGGGGATTATTGCTTTGTGACTTATTGCTCCATATTGCATTATCATGCGTAGAACTTGACAATGGGTTCATCTGGCAGGCTATTGTATCCACTGTAATACCATCACTTGATGAATCATTGTAAAGGTCAGCTGAGTTTACAGTACGCACATTGATATAATATTTAACTCCATCGCTAAGGTTAAGTCCTGTATGCATCATCTCTGTATCTGTACCTGCATAAGTCCAGCCCACAACATCAGTCGCATTAGGAGAATCAGTATCATTAGATGTACCTATGCTATAATAATATAACAATGGAATAGTTAATATCTCAGATTCCCTGTCATAAGCTCCTGACCATGTTGCATGCAGCCTTGTGCTGTCATTTGTCCATTCCCCATCATCTACAATATCAGCAGCCCTGGAAGGCGGTGTAACATCAATTCCTGCGCCTGTCTTATTAAGATAAATTGTATCATAAGACTCATTTATATTTCCTGCATTATCCTTGACTTGGTAATATACCCTGCGCAGCCCTTCTTCTTCATTCAACACCCATGTCTTCAAGGAAGTGCAGGACTCCCATGGAGTGAAATTAGCTTCAAGGTTTTCATCATTAGCATACCTGCAGCCTGCAATTCCTTCATTGTCAGAATATTGAAGTATAAGGTCAACTGTGCTGTATGCTGTGTTTTGCTTGTTTGACTCTTGTATTCCTGGCACAGTTATAGAGTATATCACTATCGAACCATTAGGGAGGGTAGGATCATAGATTATAGTATCATTATTTTCTTTTATCACACCGAAAGATGTATTGATCTTAATCGACACAGTCCTTTCTCCCCAACCTGTATTCTCTAATGTCCAGTTCATGACAGGATGTAGAGGATCAGGATAAACAGGGCATGTTTCCCATGATGTCCATTCCATACTGTCATTCCTGAAAGAACAATTCATAATATCTCCAAGTATAGTCTCAAAATTAATTGAAAGAATTACATCAGCCGAACTGGTATAAGCTGCATCATCGTTAATAATAATTCCAGGCATGCTCCTGTCAAGGAAGATTGAATCATTTGTTACATAAGTATTGCCTGCAAAGTCCCGAATCTTATAATATACATACTGCCTGCCATCTTCATCAATCAGATTCCAGGATTTATTTTGCGCGCATTCCTGCCAATATGTCCATTCAATATTATCATTACTATATGCGCAGTCCCTTACTCCTATATTATCATTATATGCCATTGTCAGGTTTACTCTTGCATTATCTGCAAAAGGCTCATCATCATTTATTATAATTGATCCAGTAGGCAGAGTTGTGTCCTCTTCAAAGACTATAGGCTTAGTATCATTAAGCCAGACAGCATCCCTCGCATATATGTTAAGCGTGCCATTGTCATCTCCATAATTAAATGAATAAGAGAAAGTTCCTATAGGGCCAGAGCTTCCGCTTGAAGTTCCAGCCAACCCGCCAGAGTTAAAAGCGCTGACATAGTCTTTTTCATAAGCGCTGTTCTCATCATCCCAATCCACAGTAAATGTAATTGATTCTCCAGAAGCAATATCGCTGTTGAAATATACTATACCTGTTGTGCTGCTTGTCTTGTTGTAATAGTATTTTTCGCTTGTATCTGCTAAGATGTCTGTTATTACCGGCTCATCTGTATCATAGACTGCGCCTGTTGCATATCCTACGCATCCGCCCACATTTTCAGTGTAGAAATAATCATTGATGTTATCATCATCACCGCAGCATTTAGGGATAAGGAGATTGGTATCCCAGCACTGGTTATCTGTATCATCACAGAAACCGTCCCAGTAAGGTACTCCGCTTCCGCACTCGCAAGTTTCTAAATTTGAATCCCCATCTGTATAGAAAGTACCATCTAAGCACGAAGTATAGTCCCCTGAGCAGTAATCATCTGCTGCACCATCATCGCCGCAGCAGTTGTACTGGCTGCCATCACCTGACCAGCAGCCTATTTCCCCCTCTGAATCGCAGCTGCCTTGTGCACCTCCAAAACCGCACTCGCAAACATAAGTGTTATAATCCCCATCATTCCTGAATGTACCGTCATAGCATGATGTATAGCTGCCAGCGCAGAAATCATCGGCTGCTCCATCATCCCCGCAACAGTCTAATGTGGTTGAATCCCAGCATCCTACTTCGCCATCAGCATTGCACTCTGCCTGTGTACCTGAATTCCCGCATTCGCAAGCAAGGGAATATGAATCAGGATTTGTCCTGTAATATCCATCTACGCATGCTGTATAGCCACCACTACAATAATCGTCTGCTCCGCCGTCATCACCGCAACACTTGTTGTTCACCCAGCATTTTGTTTCTCCATTACTGCAGCTTTCTCCATCACCGCCACCAAGGCAGTCGCAGTCCTTCAAGTTAGCATCATAATTGACATAGTGAGCATTTATCTGAGACGTACAAGCACTAGTTCCCTCAATACTACAAAACCTAACCTTATATTGACCTGATTCAGCGCAATCATAACCACCACTATCTGTATAAGATGACTTTCCGGTAGGAAAAGTACCAGTATTAGTGTTTCGATAATTGGCGCCTGATGGCCTATACCAATTAAACTGACCCCTTTCTGCAAAAACTGCAACAGGAGCTACAATTAAGAATATAAGCAATACAACTAATATGCTAGTTGTTTTGCGAAAAGCTACATGCTGCTTATGGTTCATTTTAGTATTAATCTTTAACAATTATTTTAAGTTTTTTGCAATAGCTTTCAGGAGCAATAATATAAAACCAACCCAAAAACTATATTAATCAAAACATAGCTCAAATACTTTTAAAGGTTTATATTCTCTAATACATAGTAAAAACAGGAGTGAACTCGCTGCCAAAATTAAAAATTGCCTGTTCCTATACATAAAAGAGCATTATGCCTGCAAAGATTTCAGCAGGATATTTTTGTTAAAATAACAAACTTTTTATACATCTGTTAAATATAGAATCAAATTATAATAGACAAAGGTGATAAAACATGCTTGATATCAAATTCATAAGAGAGAATCCGGATATTGTAAGAAAAGATCTAAAGAAAAGAAAAGATGAAGAAAAGCTTAAGATGCTTGATGACCTGCTGAAAAAAGATGAAAAATACAGGAAGCTTCTTGTAGAAGAGCAGGAACTAAGGCACAAGAGAAACGAGATTACAAGCAAAATAAATGAAGCAAAAAAGCAAGGCAAAGATATAAAGCCGCTTTTAGAAGAAGCAAAAGAGATTCCAAAGAAGATAGAAGAAGCTCAAAAGAATACAGAAAAAATAAAACAGAAGATAGATTTCTACCTGATGCGCATACCCAATATTCTTCATGAATCTGTGCCTTATGGCAAAGATGAGGGTGAGAATGCCACAATAAATGAAATAGGGGATATAAAAGAACCTTCCTTCGAACTCAAGCCTCATGGTGAAGTTGCAATAGGGATAGATGGCGCAGATTTCAGGCAGGCAGCAAAAGTAAGTGGAGCAGGATTCTATTATCTTAAAGGTCATCTTGCAATGATGAACCAGGCGCTTATGCATTTCACTATCCAGAACCTTGCAAAAAAAGGATGGGAGTTGATTGAGCCGCCAATAATGCTTGGGAGGAAGGCTTACGAGGGAGTGACTGACCTTGCTGACTTTGAAGATGTGATGTATAAGATAGAAGGCGAAGACCTATATCTTATTGCAACAAGCGAGCATCCTATCTGTTCTCTTCATCTTGATCAGGTTTTTGATGAAAATGAGATTCCAAAACGATATATGGGATTCTCTCCATGCTTTAGAAAGGAAATAGGAAGCAGGGGAGTTGATACAAAAGGCCTATACAGGCTGCACCAGTTCTATAAGATTGAGCAGTTCGTGTTCTGCAAGCCTGAAGATAGCTGGAAGATACATGAAGAGCTATTGAAAAATGCAGAAGAGATATTCCAGCTGCTTAAGCTGCCATATAGAATAATCAACATTTGCACTGGGGACATAGGAATAGTTGCAGCAAAAAAATATGACATTGAAGTATGGCTTCCCAGGCAGAAGAAATACGGAGAAGTTGTATCATGTTCAAACTGCACAACTTACCAGGCAGTAAGATCCAACATAAGATACCATAAAGGCGAAGAAAGAGATTATGTCCATACATTGAACAGCACGGCAATCGCAACTTCAAGAGCACTAGTAGCTATATTGGAAACCTACCAGAATGAGGACGGCTCTGTCACAGTGCCTGAAGTGCTAAGGCCTTACATGGGCGGAATGGATAAGATTGAAGCTGTCAAAAAATGAGGGTATTCTTCGTATTTTTTATTGTTTACGATTTAATATTTTTATACGCTTCAAACTGTTTCTAATCAGTTACTTGGAGAGCGTAGCTCTCTAAGTTACTTGGAAGGCAGAGCCTTCTAAGTTCTTAGTAAGCTTTGCTTACCAAGACTTAATGAGCTTCGCTCATCAAGATTTGCGGCCATTAGCTTCGCAAATTAGAAGAAGAGATTAGAAAATATTTGAAAGATGTGGGCTTTGCTTGCGAAAGCAAGACAACCAATATGGATTCTTAAGGCAGCTGCGCTATATTTTTTGATATACCCAATCCGAAACCTATTTATATAATAAATTTCTAAAAGATTATTATGGCAGCAATATCTGGAATTGTCTACCTGATCATAGGAGCAGGAATTACGTACCTATCAAGATACATTAGGAAAGACGGGCTTAATCTTGAGCTATTCTATTGGATTGGCATTTTATTCATCACAATAGGAGTATTCAAGATAATATTCAGGTTCATAACAAAAAGGCCAAAGAAAAAGGCAAAGATCAAAGAGCTGCCTGCCCTCGAGCCGCTTCATATAGAAAAAGAGATTACCCCAACCCAAACTAAAAAACCAAAACCAGAGATAGATTACTCCAAATATCCTAAATACTGCCCAAAGTGCAGGTTTCTTTATTCACAGAACAGCAATTTCTGCTCAAAGTGCGGCAGCCAGCTGTATATAAAACCATGAGCGAGTTGCAATTATTGGGTTGACCTATTATTTTTTCAAAGATATTTCTTAAGAAACTATGTTGAATCCCAATTTTTAAACCTTTCATATGATTTAGTTATCATTGCTTTTAATTGATGAACTTTTTGTTCTTTTCCTAATCCCCTTGATACAAAAGAATGAACATTTGAAAAAGAACTTAATAGCAATTGTGATGTTGCAGGCATGCCAATGTTAAACGATATTGTCCTCCACCAGCTAGAAAAGGAAAATTTATAAATATCACTAATTTATCAAGGATATTATGAAGATAGGAATAATAGGCTCAATGCAATTTACTGACAAAATGCTTGAAGTAAGAAATAAACTTCAGGAATTGGGGCATGATGCTTTTGTTACAGATTTTCATAGAGCAATGGTAGGCAAAAATGATGAAGAAATTGAAAAAATAAAGCTTCATCAAAAATACAATATGGATGCTATTCGTGAATTTTGGAATGCTATGCAGGGAGCTGATGCTGTTCTTGTTTTAAATTATGATAAAAATGGCATCCCAAATTATGTTGGCGGAAATACTTTAATGGAAATCGGTTTTGCTCATGTTCTTAATCAGAAAATATTTATGCTAAACTCAATACCTGAAATGCCTTACTGCAAAACTGAAATTAAGGCAGTAAAGCCGATTATTATTGATAGAGATTTCTCTAAGATTAAATGAAGCTGGGCTTTCTGCTTTTTTTCGTGTAAACAGTGTCATTTTTAGAAAACTATATAAAAAACTCTTATTTCCAGGTAGATATGGGGATGTTCAAGAATATGCTAAATTCTGGAGAGAGTCTCTTCAGGAATGAAGTTGCATTAGATTTCAATTTTGTGCCAAAACTTCTTCCTTACAGGGAAAAACAGCAGCATTACATAGCAAATTGCATAAAACCGCTTTTCCAGGAGAGGAACGGGAAGAATCTCCTTATCCACGGCTCGCCAGGCATAGGAAAAACAGCAGCAATTAAGTGGATATTCCGCGACCTTGAGGAAGAGACAGATGAAATCATAGCTATCTATATCAATTGCTGGCAACGCAATACAACATATAAGATACTTGTCGAAATATGCAGCCAGCTTGGATACAAGTTTACGCAGAACAAGAAATCCGACGAGCTTTTGAGAATAATAACAAATATGCTTAACAAGAAGCAAGGTGTTGTATTTGCTTTTGACGAGATTGATAAGGCAGAGGATTATGACTTCCTTTATTCAATACTTGAGGAGATATACAAGAAGACAATACTTCTCATAACAAACTATAAAATATGGCTCAATGACCTTGATGAGAGGATAAGGTCAAGGATGACGCCTGAGATGCTTGAATTCCAGCAGTACAATAAGAATGAGACAGAAGGCATACTTAAGAAAAGAGCAGGCTATGCGCTTGTTCCTGATGTGTTTGAAGAAGATGCTTTCAGACTTATTGCTGACAAGACTTTTCAGCTTAAAGACATCCGCAGTGGACTCTATATGATGAAAGAGGCTGCACAGGCAGCAGAAGATGCCAGCTCAAAAAAGATAAAGATGGAACATGCAAATGCAGCATTGCAAAAGCTGAATGATTTCTCTATACAAAACTCTGACTCTCTTGATGATGACATAAAACCTATTCTTGACATAATAAAAGAAAAAGCAGAGATAAAGATAGGAGACCTGTACAAACTTTATGCAAAGAAAGGAGGGAATATGCCTTACAGGACATTTGCAAGGCGCATAAAAAAGCTGGAGAACTCAAAGTTTGTCATACTTGATAAGGTCATAGGTGGATCTGAAGGCAACACAACAATCATAAAGTACAATAATGCCACTAAAAAGCTTACTGATTTCTAGCCAAAAGATTTTGTCAAAAATTGTTTGCTAATATCTTATCTCAAACCCTTCAAACTCTTCTTCTTCATCAGAATATTCGATGTCAATATCTTCAACATACGCCCTATCTAAACCCTGCATGCAGTATTCAACAAGCTCATCAACCTTTTCCTTAGGTCCTTCTGCAACCACTTCCACATTCCCGTCAAACAGATTCTTCACATATCCTACCAGCAGAAGTTCATCAGCTTTCTTTTTTGTATGTGATCTATAACAGATTCCCTGCACTCTTCCTTTTACAATAATATGAACTTTTACCATAAACTTAAGCAAATTTAAGGTAATATATAAATATTAATTATTTTCAATATAGAAGATAATATAAATTAAATTGCCAGGATATACCACTTGCCACTTGCCAACCCCTGCTGTGAAGTATTTAAAGGATAACATTCTCCTTGATTCTATAAGATTTTACATCAGGCTAGCGAAAACCTGATGCTTGGGACAGGATTATGTTTAATTAAAAACAAGGTTCCTGCCCCTATTTTTTTATAATTAGAGGTGATCAAAAATGGATACAAGCCAACAGACAATAAAACAACTTTTTTACAGGCAGATAAGAGACCTTACAATCAAATCAATAAAAAATGAGAGCCTTGATCTGCAGTTCAGCGACAAATGGATATAAAAAGGATATAAGAGGTGATAATGATGATTGGATTATTCAGGAAGAAAGAATACATGGAATGGAAGGATTACAACCAGAGAATCCAGATGATTGACGACTTTTTATGGTCACAAAGGGTGAGGAGAAAAAACATTCAGAACATTGGGCTATAATAATTTAAGATGTTTTGAATATTTGATAATATTATACTCATAATCCGCAATATTTGCGAAATCTTTTTAAATAAACAGCCACCCCTAGTATATAGATGAAAGTATACAATAAAGAAGAGGTAAAGCTGAATCAGGACAGGATTTTGCACGAGATACACAAAGGCGCAATATTCCTTTATCCTACTGACACTATTTACGGTATAGGCTGCAATGCAAAGCATGACGAATGCGTCAAAAAAATAAGGGATATCAAAGGAAGAAAAGATATACCTTTCTCAGTTATAGCTCCGAACAAGAAATGGATATATGATAATTGCCATATGACTGAAGATGCTAAAAACTGGATAGAGGAAAAGCTTCCAGGACCATATACTCTTATATTAAAACTAAAGAACATGGATGCAATATCAAAAAATGTTGCGCCAGATCTTAATACTATAGGTATAAGAATACCTAACCACTGGTGCAGCAAGGCTGTCTCTATCGCAGATATCCCTCTTCTTACAACATCTGCAAACATCACAGGAGAGAATTTCATGACCTCATTGGATGACTTAAATCCAAAAATAAAAGGTCATATGAATTTCATGATATACGAAGGCAAACTTGAGGGCAGGCCTTCAAAGATAGTTGACCTCTCTCATGACAACATTGAAATAAAAGAAAGATAAATATTATTATATTAAAATTAAAGTTTCTGGCAGCAGGAGAAATGCATTGCGGTTATTTCGCCAACCGCAGAGCGAAGTGTGACACTCCTCGCTTTGCTAGGGGAGTCCACGAAAAATGAAAGTTCTGGCAGCAGGAGACATACACGGAGATACTGGCCTTGCTGAAAAACTCGCTGAGAAGGCCAAGAAAGAAAAAGTAGATCTTGTTATATTATGCGGGGATTTAACATTTGCTGAACAATCTACAAAGAACATTCTGGGTCCTTTTGCAAAAAGGAAAGAGAAAGTTCTTCTCATACCAGGCAATCATGAGACCATAGCTACTGCTGATTTCCTTGCAGAAGTATATGGGATGAAAAATATACACGGCTATTCTGTAAAATACCAGGATATAGGTATTTTCGGATGCGGAGGCGCGAATATAGGTATGTTCCAGCTTGATGAAAAAGAGATATATGATCTGCTTAAGCAAGGCTTTGACAGAATAAAATATATCCCTAAAAAGATAATGGTAACACATGTCCACCCCACAGACACAAAAATGGAAAAATTCACAAGATTCTTTCCAGGAAGCGAAGGAATAAGAAAAGCTATTGAAAAATTTCAGCCAGACATAATGCTCTGTTCCCATGTACATGAAGCAGAAGGAATTGAAGAGAAAATAGGGAAGACAAGAGTGATAAATGTAGGAAAACTGGGGAAAATAATTGAATTATGAAAAAGATTAATTTTAATGCAGGAAAATTATTATTCTATACCACAACAATCACAAGTATTATTCTGGCTGGAGACTGTTTAGCAGAGGAGATAAAAAATTATATTCTGCAGATTGACATAGAAGATATATATTACTGTGCATCATTTATCGGAGCAGCTAGTTTATTGGCTTATTATGTACAGTTGGGAAGTGCAAAAGAATATATCAGGAGATATGGAATAGACAAGAAGATCAAGATACCTGAAAAAGATATTGACATAGTAGGTGTAGAGAAAATTGTAAACAGCTATGATGATCAGGCTTTAATGGAGGGATGGCCTTTCAGGAAAAAGAAAAACAAAAAGAGATTAAGCGGAAATTATCATGGAAAAGCGATAATATATCCTGATAAATTTTTCTGACAGAACTTATACAATCTTTATTTCTTAACTTTTGATGTCATGCCTTCCATCTTCTTCTTGAGTTCTATCATCTTTAACTCTCTGCCTACAGTAAGATTTTCCCATCTTTCAAGTTCTGCCAACTGCTTTTTGAGTTTCTTTTCTGCTTCCTTTCGTTCAGTTATATCCCTGAATGATTCTATCATTCCTATGATTTTACCATTAATATCTGTAAGAGGAGTTGCAGTATCTTCAGTCCAGAATCTGCTGCCATCAGGCCTTGACCTCATAATTTCCTCACTTATCCTGGGAACACCAGATATAATCCGTTTTAATGTGCAATTATTTGTTCTGCAATACTTTGAGCTGAGATGATTATAGCAGCGCATTCCTATCTGCTTTTTCTTGCTCGTCCGGCTCATCTTACCCATCTCAGCATTGACCTTCATGACCTTAAAATGATTGTCAACAATCCGCATTGCATCGCCAGAGCCTTCAAATATCTTTTCAATCTCGTTGCGCGACTCATTGAGCTTTTCCTCTACCTCTTTACGCTTTACCAGATATTGGTAGAATACCGGAATAAGCATGACAGCAAGGATAAAAGAATCCACAAATGCTTCGAGAACCATAGGCAGATCCAGCTTATCAATTATCACCATGACAATAAATTCAGCGATTGCGATTATGCAAATAAGCAGGAACAGATTTTTTAAGACTAAACGACGACTTTCACTTTTTGAAATCTTCAGATTAACCAGAGGAATTTTATCTGTTTTTTTCATATGACAGTATATTAAATAAGATTTATATAAATCTTTCCTTGTAAAAATAGACTAAATTCTCATACATCATAATTCGAGTCTACCCTTTCATAACAGCAAGCGGAACAAGTCGCGCAACAGGCTTCCCTATCTCAAGCTTATCACTTACGCGCACAACTTCATCTATGTCTTTATACACCTGAGGAGCCTCTTCTGCAATCCCTCTCATTGAACTTGCTTTAATCAATATGTTCTGCGCTCTCAGCTGCTCGCGTATCTGATCTCCTGTGTACTTTCTCAAAGCTTCATGCCTTGAAGCAAGCCTTCCTGCACCGTGTGCAGTAGAGCCGAAACTGATCTCCTCTGCTTTAGTTGTTCCAACAAGAAGATAAGAAGCAGTTCCCATGCTTCCAGGTATTATGACTGGCTGTCCTACTGAGCGGTATTTCTCAGGTATCTCTTCTCTTCCAGGACCAAAGCTTCTTGTAGCGCCTTTCCGGTGTATGCATACCTCTTTCATCTCTCCGTCAATATTATGCTTCTCAAATTTAGCGATATTATGGCAGACATCATACACAAGGTCCATACCGTCGCTTGACCCCATTACTTTCTCAAAAACATCCCTTGTCCAGTGCATTATCATATGCCTGTTTGCAAAAGCGAAGTTTACAGCAGCGCACATCGCTTTATAATACTTATCTCCAAGTTCAGAATTTATTGGCGCATTTATCAATTCCCTGTCAGGCAGATGCTCAGATCCATATCTGCTTTCCATCTCCTTTATATAATCCGAAGCTATCTGGTGGCCTAATCCTCTGGACCCGCAGTGTATCATTACAGTGACCTGGCCTTCTTCTGTTATGCCAAATGCTTTTGCAACCTGTGGGTTATATATCTTGTCCACTTTCTGCATCTCAAGAAAATGATTTCCGCTTCCTAATGTTCCAAGCTGAGGCATCCCCCTTTTCAGCGCCCTGTCACTTACTGCAGAAACATCAGCTTTATCCATATATCCTCCTTCTTCAATTGTAAGAATATCCTTATTAGTGCCATAGCCGTTCTCAACAGCCCATCTTGCGCCTTTTTCAAGGACATCCTTAAGAACATCTCTTGAAAGCCTGGTAATTCCTCCTTTACCAACTCCGCAGGGCACTTCCCTAAAAAGCTCATTTAGAATGTCTTGCCTCTTGTCTAAGATATCCTCAGCTTTAAAGTCTGTTCGCAGAAGACGGACTCCACAATTTATGTCATACCCAACTCCGCCAGGGCTTATTATCCCCTCTTCCATATCAAATGCAGCTACTCCTCCTATTGGAAAACCGTATCCCTGGTGAGCATCAGGCATGGTATAAGATGCTCTTTGTATTCCCTTTAGATGCGCGACATTCATTGACTGTTGGAGAGTCTTGTCCTTTTTGATACATTCCATAAGTTTTTCAGAAGCATATATGATTGCAGGAACTTTCATCCCCCCAGTTTTAGGAATCTCCCATGTGAATTCATTGACCTTCTTTACTTCTATTTCATTAAGTCCCATTTTAGTGGCTGTTATCCTTCTGTCTTTTATATAATTTTCCATTAGTCATTTATAGGATATAAATAGGTTTCATTTATATCTTAAAATATCAATCCTCTAGAGATCTAAGTTTAATATTGCCATTTATGATTATTATGATTCATTGAGGTGTAACTGGTGGCGATTGTTTAATAAAAAATCCCAATCGCAGTAAGCTGCGGGGTATTTTTTAAGCCTCAGAATTGGGTCAAAAGTCACAGCAGAGCTGTGAGGTATAAGACCCAATTTGAGCAATCAACCGATACGCTTAATTGCCTTATCAGCTATATCTTTCCTGTAATGAAATATTCCTGGACTATGTTTTATTATTTCTGAAACACCATCATAAGCTGAGATTTTGGCATCAGCAATCCCCAAAGAAGAATAAGAAGTTACGCCTAAGACACGCCCTCCTTCTGTCACAATATTGCCGCTTTCATCAAACTTTGTTCCTGCATGGAAAACCTTTACACCATCTATAGCATTTGCTTCATCAATCCCAAGGATTCTGCTACCTTTTTTATAGCTTCCAGGGTATCCTTTTGAAGCAAGCACAACACAACATGAAGCACCTGGCCTGAAATCAATCTTGAGCTGATCCAGCTTACCTTCCAGTGCAAGTGAAAGCGGCTGGTATAAGCTATCCTTAAGTACCATCATTGCAGGCTGACATTCAGGATCTCCGAATCTTACATTGAATTCAATAACCTTGGGACCGTCTTCAGTCAGAATCATGCCAGCATAAAAAAATCCCTTATAGGGTGACCCTATTCTTGCCATCTCCTGAACAACAGGTGTCATAACAGTGTTGGCTATATCTCTTACAACAATTTCAGGAGCGACAGGAGCAGGGCCATATGCTCCCATACCTCCGGTATTTGGGCCTTTATCTCCATCATATGCTAGCTTGTGGTCCTGGAATGAGACATTAATAGGATAAACATTATTTCCGTCAGAGATGCCAAAAACAGAAAACTCTTCTCCAGACAACCTTTCAGATATCAAAACTTCTGGGCCGTATCTCTCACTATGTATTTCTATTTCAGTAAGAGCCTCTTCAAGAGAGCTGCAGACACTGACCCCTTTTCCTGCAGTAAGCCCCCTTGCTTTTATCACTATGCCTTCTTTAGTTGTCCTTTTCTTAATCTCTGCTATTGCTTCTTCTTTTGTAAAACAAAGCGCAGAATCAGCCTGTGGAATGCCAATTGATCCCATTATCATGTATGAAAAGAATTTGTCTGATTCCAGAAGTGCACCTTTCTTTACAGGTCCGAAAGCCTTATCATAACCTATTGAATTAAGATAATCAACAAACCCGTCTGCTAAAGGCTGCTCAGGACCAACGACAGTCAGATTAATATCTTTTGCTTCAATCAAATTAGCAATTGAGCTGAAATCAGTGATATCAATCGCTATATTTCTTCCTTTTTTTTCCAGTGCAGTCCCTGCATTTCCCGGAGCATACAATACTTCAGATACAACTTCATCCAATGCAAGATTATAACCAAGCGCGTGCTCCCTTCCTCCGCTTCCTATAATTAATACTGTCTGATTATGGCTCATTTTGATTGTACTTGTCTTCAATTGTATCCATAAGTGATCCTGCTAGATCTATTTTTGAGGATGGTCTTGCAATTACCCCGCTCTTATCTACAATAATAGAATGATGCTCATCAGCTGTCATATCTTCTCCCCTGTTAGCAACAACAAGTTCATAACCCTGGTTGACTCTTTGCATTGCAATCTCTTCTAATCTTTCTTTTAATATTCCTTCTTCATACTTGAACGTCACCATGAATAGCTCAGGAAATTTATTTCTTACTTCTTTGATTACCTTGATAGTATCTTTAAGTGGGATTGATTTTAAAGCGCCTTGTGAAGGAATCTTGCCTTCTCTTACTTCAGTAGGAATATAATCAGCTACTGCTGCTGAAAAAATCCCTATGTCAACGTGCTTTTGTTCAAGTTCTTCCATTACATTTGAGAGATACATATGATAATCTCTAATAATTGTTGTATCAATATAGTTTGGAGCCTGCATTCCTGCAGCTCCTAACAGCAGCTTAACATCTGCTCCCCTCATATATGCTTCGTCAGCTATATTGATCCCTAATCTGCCCCTGAATCTATTGGTTATTAGTCTGACATTATCTATCCTGCCAGGTGTTGGTCCTGCTGTAATAAGGATGTTTTTGCCTTTTAGCTTACTATCGCTCAATTCTCTTATTGTCTGAACAACTATGTAATGTGACTTGGGAAGATTTAGCTTGCCCCATTTATCATCAGCCTGAATTACTTTAATTCCTTTTGAAACAAGTTTTTCAATATTTTCCCTATAAACGGAGTTTACCATGCTTCCATGCATAGCAGGAGCTAATAGGATTGAGGTTTCACATTTCTCAAGCCTTCCTAATGCTGAAGTGAGAGTGGTTGTCAGAGCATTGTCTGCTATTCCCTGCGCAAACTTACCTATAGTATTATATGTTGCAGGAGCTATTACATAAGCATCTATCGAATCCCTTAAATGTTCTGCATCAGAAGATAAATTAGATATAACTGGATTTGTACTTGCCCATTCAAGGGACCTTTCAGTAACATATTCTCTTGCTTCAGGAGTCAGATAGACATGCACATTTGCTCCATATTGCCTAAAGTGCCTGACTAAAGAAGGTGATTTATAGGCAGCTATACCTCCACTCACTAACAAAGCTATGTCTTTGCCTTCCAGATGATTTCCCAATAGCTGTACATCCCTGTCTTTCATGTTAAAATAGGAATACTCAGCAATTATTAAACTTTACTATATAGTGTAGTTAAGTAAAGTCATAGTAGTTGACTTAACCTAAATCTCAGAATTTACAGAAATTTTTTTAAACTACCCTTGATTCTCTTGAAAAATGGTTATAAAATATAGTGTTCCAGAAGGTATAAACATTGCTAAAGCTGTACAGAAAGGCTTCAAAGGAAAAAATTATTATGTTGCATATATTAGCAGTAAGGAGGTCGATGATGTATTGAACACAGGCACAGATAAAAAAGATATTGGCTATGATTTAAAGGAATATCTACTTAGGGCAGGGTTGAATGAAGCAGATGTTGTTAATCTGGAACTCCCATATCCGCCCATCCCTTTTGATAAGCTAAAGAAAGATGAGATAATGGCTGTCTACAATCAAGACATAGTTGAGCATGTCAAAATGGGATTATATAAAGCAAAAGAGAATTACTCACTTAAAGATGCCCTCTTAGGAATCATATCTTGCGAGGGTTAAATAGCTTCTAAGCAATACTATAATTATTTCCTATCCTGATGTCAAATTATGAATCAAAAACCCAATCGCCGCAAGCGGCGGGGTATAATTTTACATTGGGTTTTTGGTCATAAAAATATACCAGGCATATAATCATTGACCATTCCCAGCCACTGCAAGCAGAGGGGTATATTTTTATAAATCATAATACCGGCAGCAGCTTCTTCAGTTCATAATCAGTTACCTGCATTCTGTATTCATCCCATTCCATCCTCTTAATCTTTACGAATCTTTCGAAGATGTGCCTGCCTAGCGTATTCTTGACTAATTTTGACTTTGCTGTAAGCTCTATAGCTTCACCAAGATTTGAAGGCAATGTCTGAATATCCAGCTGCTTTATCTCTTGTTTGCTCATTGCGAAGATATTTTCATCAACCGGAGCAGGCAGCTTATATCCTTTTTCAATGCCCTCCAATCCTGCTGCAATCATAACTGCAAACTGCAAGTAAGGGTTGCCTACAGGGTCAGGGCATCTCAGTTCCATCCTTGTGGCTTTCTCTGCTCCTGGCCTGAAATTTGGAATCCTGACCATCGCGCTTCTATTTGCTGCTGACCATGCAACATATACAGGAGCTTCATAGCCTGGCACAAGCCTCTTATACGAGTTGATTGACTGGTTTGTGACCGCGCAGAATTCTCCCGCATACTTTAATATCCCAGCTATATAGCTTTTGCCTTCATTTGAGATATGGTGGGGGTCATCATTGCTGAAGAATGCGTTTTTGCCTTCCTTGAAGAATGACTGATGCGTGTGCATGCCTGATCCGTTTTCCCCGAATATGGGCTTGGGCATAAATGTCGCATACAGCCCATTTTCTCTTGCAATCTTTTTTACAACAGTTTTATATGTCTGTACATGATCTGCCATCTTCAATGCTTCGCAATATCTTATATCTATCTCATGCTGTGACGGAGCAACTTCATGATGCTCACATTCAATCTGCATACCCATCTTTTCTAATGCAAGAACTGTCTCTTTCCTCACTTCAACTGATATGTCCATGGGCTCAAGGTCAAAATATCCTGCTCTTTCTATTACCTCTGTGCTTTGGTCGTCTTTGAAATAGAAGTATTCTAATTCCGGGCCAAAATAGAATGTATATCCCATGTTTTTTGCTTTTGAAAGCTGCTTTTTCAGGATATATCTTGGGTCTCCTTCATAAGGCCTGCCTTCAGGAGTCAGTATATCACAAAACATCCTTGCGACTTTCTTTTCTTCATTTGACTGCCATGGCAAAAGCTGGAACGATGCAGGATCAGGCATTGCTATCATATCAGATTCTTCAATATCCCTATATCCTTCTATGGATGAGCCATCAAATCCTGCCCCATTAACAAGGGAGTCCTCCAGTTCTGACCTTGTAATTGCAAAGCTTTTCAGCTTGCCCAATATATCTGTAAACCACAGCCGGATAAATTTTACATTGTGCTGGTCACATAACTTTATCACATCATCTTTTGTTTTTGCATTTAATGCTACCATTTTTCACCCCTCAATTTTCTTGTTACCTGCCTATTTCCGGTTTTCATTTTCATTCCACGATTATCTGGCTGAATCTTCAATAGCCTGTACTCCTTTCTCTCCTGTCCTGATTCTTATAGCCTCTGCCAAAGACAATAAAAATATCTTTCCATCCCCTATATTCCCTCCATTTGTCCTTGCCCCTCTTATGATTGCTTTCACTGTCTTGTCTACATTGCTCTGCCTGCTTGCTATCAGTATCATCACTTTCCTGTGCAAATCCACTTCTTCAATGATTCCCCTGTACTCCTCTATAAACCCCTTCTGCTGCCCGCATCCCTTTATATCTATAATACTTATAGAGGGTATATTCTCCTTCATTAAAGACTTCTTTACATCAGGCAGTTTTTCAGGTCTAACTATTGCTATTATTAATTTCATTTGAATCACCTTCCTTGCTAAATTTTAGTTGCTTGAAGCGCTGATTGGAAAATCAGCATATGCTTCTGCTCCATGCTCTGATATGTCCAGACCTCTCAGTTCATCTTCCTTGCTCACTCTCAAGCCAACAGATATATCTATAAGCTTAAACAGTATTATTGACGTACCAAATGCCCAGACAAAGACTGCAGCAACACCTCCTATCTGTACAATCAGCTGTGAGATACCTCCTCCGAACAAAAGACCATTGATGCCTCCATAGGTCTCTTGCGCAAACAAACCTACTGCTATTGTTCCCCACGCACCGCAGACACCATGAACTGCAATCGCGCCGACAGGATCATCAATCTTCAGTACTTTATCAATAAACTCAATAGCAATGATTACGATTATCCCTGCAATCCCACCGATCATAACTGCGCTTAAAGGACTTACATTAGCAGTCCCTGCAGTTATTCCAACTAATCCTGCCAAGGCACCGTTCAGAGTCATGCCAATATCAGGCTTGGAATACTTCATCCATGAGAAACACATTGCTGCTAGTGCTCCTGTAGCTGCTGCAAGGTTTGTCGTTACAGCGATTATTGCAATGCTTAAGTCAGTTCCTGCAGTTGTTGAGCCTGCATTAAATCCGAACCATCCAAACCAAAGTAGGAATAGCCCTAATGCAGCTAAAGTTAATGAATGACCTTTGAAAGATCTTCTTTTGCCATTGAAATATTTCCCAAGCCTTGGGCCAAGTATTATAGCTCCTGCCAAAGCAGCCCATCCACCTACAGAATGCACCACTGTTGACCCTGCAAAATCTACAAAAGGAACTGTTAATGTGGAAAGCCATCCTCCCCCCCATATCCAATGGCCCGCAACAGGATATATTATTGCTGTTATCATAAATGAGTATATTATATAGGAAGAAAATTTTGTCCTTTCAGCCATAGCTCCACCGACTATAGTTGCGGCAGTAGCAGCGAACATTACCTGAAAGATCCAGAAAGCAAACTGCCATAACCCTTCAGATGATAATGGATCAGCTCCTGAAAGAAAAAAACCTGATGTTCCGAAAAAAGCAGTGCTAGCACCAAACATTATTCCAAAACCTATCGCCCAGTATCCTAATGTTCCTGCTGCAAAATCCATAATATTCTTCATCATTATATTGCCTGCATTCTTGGCTCTTGTAAGGCCTGCTTCAACCATTGCAAAACCTGCCTGCATCAAAAAGACAAGGAAAGCTGCAACCAATATCCATACAGTGTCTATTGCAATAGCATTGGATTCAGGAGTTGTTTCTGCTGCCATCACGCAGGATGACAACATTATCAAACATATAATAAATATAATGCATTTTTTTAGTCTCATTTTTTGCCCCCTTAATTATTGGTTAATGTTACAGGGAGGCATATAGATATATTAAATTTTCTTTAAATTTTCTTAACATAATTAGGTTATAAATAGTAAAATTTATATATATGTTAAGATTTAACCCTAGATTATAAACAAAATCTTAACAAAGTGATGCCCGTGGAAATCGACGCTGTAGATAAAAAAATAATAAATGAACTGATAAAAAATGCAAAGATTCCGTTAAGGAAACTTGCAGTAATTGCAGGTGTCAGTTTTGTCACTGTACTTAATAGGATCAAAAGGCTGGAAAAAGAGAAAGTAATCATGGGATATGAAGCAAGGATATGTTATAGAGAATTGGGATATGATATTTATGTCCTGATTGAATTAATGATCGGAAAAGGTAAATTATTGGAACTTCAAAGAAAGATTGCGAGAAACTCTAATGTATGTTCAGTATATGACACAACAGGCCAATATGATGCGACAATCATCGCAAAGTTCAAGACAACAAAATTGATGGATGCTTTTCTTAAAAAGATTCAGAAATACGATTTTGTGGAAAGGACTAACACAAAACTAATCCTTAATGTTGTAAAAGAAGGACATATAATACTGCATTAAATCCAGGGGATAATTACGGATCACTTCTCACTAAAGCAAATTGTTATAAATCAATGAGATAATCAGAATCTAATGTGTGGAGTATTTGGGATATATGGACACAAAAATGCAGCCTATCTTTCATATTTAGGATTATTTGCCCTACAGCACCGCGGACAGGAAAGTGCAGGAATAGTATCAACCGATGGCTTAAATATGTATGAAAGAGTAAGGATGGGACTCGTCTCTGACATATTTAATAATGATAGCCTTGTTAAGCTCAAAGGCCATATAGCTTTAGGTCATCTCAGATATTCTACAAAAGGAGACTCAAATCTGAAGAATGCGCAGCCTTTTGTGATGAAAACTGGGAAAGGAATTATCACAATAGCGCATAATGGGAACCTTGTAAATACAGATGATATCTCAGACAAGCTTGAGAGCGAGGGTGCTATATTCCAGTCAGAGACTGACTCTGAAAGGATAGTACACCTAATTGCAAGATCAAAAGAGGCGAACTTAACAGATTCAATTATTGACGCTCTGAATCAAGTATCTGGAGCCTATTCTCTTATCCTTACGACAAAAGAGGAGATGTATGCAATAAGGGATCCTTATGGAATCCGCCCGCTATGCCTTGGAAACCTGAATGGAGCTTATGTAATTGCATCTGAAACATGCGCGCTTGATTTAATTGGAGCGAATTATATAAGGAATATAGAACCGGGAGAAATACTAAGGATATCAGAAAAATGCGTTGAATCCATAAAGCCTTTTGAGAAGAATGAACCCCATCCCTGCATATTTGAACTTGTCTATTTTGCCAGGCCTGACAGCCATGTATTCTCTGCAAGCGTCAGTGAAGCAAGAAAGAATATGGGCAAGGAGCTTGCTAAATATGATAAAGATAACATTATTAAAAAAATAAATGCAGATTTTGTCGGTCCTGTCCCAGATTCAGGAATGTATGGAGCTATCGGTTATTCTAAAGAATCAGGCATAGAATTTGATCTCCCTTTTACAAGAAATCATTATATAGGCAGGACATTCATTAATCCTAATCAAGAGGCAAGGGATTTTTCTGTAAGAATCAAGCTTAGTCCTGTAAAAGAGGTTATAAGAGGAAAGAGTATAATTCTTGTAGAAGATTCTATTGTAAGAGGAACAACATCAAAGGATAAGATTAAAAACCTTCGTGAGAAAGGGGCAAAAGAGGTGCATATGAGGGTTTGCAGCCCATTGTTGAAATATCCTTGCTTTTATGGTATAGATATCCCTACAAAAATGGAACTCATTGCGCACCATTATGATGTGGATGACATACGCAGGATAATAAATGCTGATTCTCTTGTTTATCAGAGCATTGAAAGCCTTCTGAATTCTGTCCCTCAAGGAACAAGATACTGCCATGCATGCATGAGTGGGGAATATCCCATTCCAAAATAAGATATGGTCTAAATATCAACAACAATCTGTATATAATCATGCTCTATCTCCATCTCTGAATAAGTTATTGCTTTTACTGAGCCGTAAACAAGATAGTCCTCTTTGAAAGTGTCTCCTGCAAGGACTGCATTTAATGTATATATTCTTCCTTTCTGCGTTATCTCTATGCTCTTTATGCTGTTGAGGAAAAAGTTGTCTGCGTCAAGCAGGAATAATATCTCTTCAAGCCAGTTATACAGCAGCTGTTTTTTATCAGTCCCTGAGACCTCAACCTGCTTCTCGATTTCAGGCTTTATCTCCTTTATATCAAT
>DAOVBM010000068.1 GCA_030670545.1 Candidatus Woesearchaeota archaeon | reverse complement strand
ACCAAGACCAGAAAGGGAAGTATTCTCTAAAGAACTGAACAAGCAGATAAAGGAATGGAACCAAAGGCTGTATATCAGGCCAGGCCTCACAGGATTAGCGCAGATTGAAGGAATAGGAAGCTTAGAAGCCAAAAGCAAGATACAGAAAGACCTCTATTACACGAAAAAAAGCAGAAAGCCTTGCCCTTTAGGGCGAGGATGAATGCTATGGCATTTTTGCTTTCTGCTTTTTTTGTGTCCTAGAAATCTGTCTAGAAAATCCGGCGCAAGCCCAGTCCTTCAGGGCTGGGTAAGTAGGATTTTAGGATTTCTATGACATCAAGCATATGTCCCTGCTTCTTGATGTAAATATCATATTTAAAACAATTATGAAGATATTAAGGAATAAATAAGCTAGTTACACTCTTCTTCATTACAGCTGAATCATTGCTTGCAGTAATAACTCTGGCTTATTTCTTTGCTTAAGCTAATATTTGAATCTTCTTTCATATTTTTTGTGATTAAACCATTCTAGAATCACATTTAAGATTTTAACTTCATTTGTTTTAATTGTATAAACTAGTCTCCAGCCATTAGGCAAATCATACTTCCACAGATTAATTAGACCGTACTTTAGGATATAAGATTTAGGCCATAATTTCTTGGGTATTTTTATACCGCATGTTGGCTCTTTTTTAATATCATGGATAGCTCTTTCTATAAACTGATATAGTTTCTTATCTTCAAATTTACCTTTTTTCAATGATTCAAACAAAGATTCTAATTTAGTGTCACAAAAAGCAACATAAATTGATTTATTGTTCATCTTAACTTAACGCCTTTGGATATCAATTTCTTTATTCCTTCAGGATCATATGTCCATATTACACACCCATCCTTATCAATGATTATTTTGCCAGATTCTTCTAAATAATTTAATATTACCTGAAAAGTTTGATACATCATCTTCTTAGGCAATTTTTTCCATAATTGATATTTCCCGCATTCCTGGCTGTATTTTTGTATTGTTTTTTCCACCATAATCACAGATTCAAGTGTTGGGCTATGTAAAACAGTTGTTTGTGCCATGTTATATAAGTATATATAAGACCACATATATAAACTTTTCTATAGAGGACTTTGATTACCCTATTTTTGATGAATTAATCAAAGTAATCTATCAGAGTTTTGAACAAATTGATGGGTTATTCAAAGCTCTCTATATCTATTCAACATTTTGAATTCTGTTTTATCCATTTCAATAGTATAAACAGCTCATTTATCTTGATGAGCAAAGCTCATTAAGTCTTGGTAAGCAAAGCTTACTAAGAAGTTAGAGAACTTCGTTCTCCAACTAAGTTAGAGAGCCTTGCTCTCCAACTAAAACTTATCCTCTTGATTTCGCAAGTTTTTCGATGATATCGGAAGAGATAACAAATCAAAACAGAATCAAAACCCTTATCTGGTAGAGCATGGTCCTGATGCGACAGTTGCTTATTTCTTTCATTAACAGAAAATCTTATAAACATATTAATAATCCAATAACACTATGGCAATCATTGATGGCAAAGGACGAGTATTCGGAAAAATAAATGTCATTGATCTCATGGTAATTCTTTTCATAATCCTTGTGATAGCAGTGGGAGCTAAATTCGTATTAGTCAAGCCAGATCATCCTGCATGGATAACAGTTGAAGTCATGGCAAAGAATCAGTTTTATACAACCATAGAGACTATAGAAACAGGAAGCCTGATATTAGATTCATCAGGCAATAAAATAGGAGAAGTTCTGGCTATCTATGCATCGCCGCGAGGCATGAAATGGGACATAACACTTTATCTCAACCTTTCAATAGAAAAGAGAAGCAATAAGCTTTATTTCGCAAATAATGAATTAAATATCAATGGCAATATTGATATTACTCTGGGGCATACAAATATCCAGGACGCAAATATAATAAGTATAAACAAAAGCCTCTCTGGTGAGACAAAAGCTATAGTTGAAGTGATTTTCAAGGATACAAAACCATGGGTTGCAGAAAAGATAACCAAAGGCGATACTGAAACAAATTCTCAAGGCAGGATAATAGCTAAGATAATAAGCAAGGAATCCATTCCTGCCAGCATGATAGTGACATCAGATGCTGGAGAAATCTATATACGAGAACATCCTGAATTAAAAGATGTAACCGCAGTATTTGAGATAATCGCAAAAAAGATGGGGACTTCTCTTTCATTGCATAATGAAGGTATCAAGATAGGCAAAAATTTCAACTTTTATGCTGATGAATACGACATATCAGGAACAATAATCAATATAAGCTAAAATGTTTACAGATATCCTAAAAAACAGCTTCTTTAACAGGTTCCTTGATAATATCAGCAGTGCGGTTTCTGCATTTATCAAAAAAAGCAGGTTATCCAGGATTGGCTTCTGGCTTATCAAAAAGATAAAACAAAGCTTTATAGCAGAATGGTTTCTAAAGCCAGAAAAAGAGATTGATGTTTTTGAAAGCTCAAAAGTTGTAAAAGAAAGCATTGAAACAGGAAGCAGAATAATAGAAAAAGGAGAAAAATATTCCAGATCAAGCGCTGGCAGGAATATCATTGAAAATCTTAAAGATGAGTTCCTCAAAAGGCCGGTATTTGTGATAAGCATAATAACATTAAGCGCAGCAGCAACTAATACAATATTATGGCTTTTATTCAATGATTTCAACCTGCCAGGACTAATTTTAAGAGTATTTATCATAGCAGCAGCATTAATCGGACTTAACATAAAGTCAGATTATGGTCAGTCAAGCCTTCTTATCAATAAGATTAGGAATAAATGAGAAGATTTAAGAAATAATTAAATTAGACATAATAATTACCTATTCTATTGTTCAACTAATTGAACGAAAGGTTTAAATAGTTGGACAATATTGTACAATAAAATGGACATAACTCACTTAGGGAATAAGCAGTTAATGGGAATATTGAAAGTTTTCATTAGCTCGCCATCTATTGAATTAGAGCAATCGAGACTTGAAAAGATAACAAAATTTTCAAGGACCACAGTAATAAAATGGGTCAATTTCCTCATAAAAAATGAAATTATTGATACAAGAATTATAGGAAGAACTAAACTCCTTAAATTTAATAATGAATCAATAAAAGTAAAAGAAATCAAAAGGCTCTCAATAATTCTATCTCTGGAAGCATTAGAAGAGATTGTGAAAAAAACAGATACAGAAATATACCTTTATGGAAGCTGCGCAAGAGGGGAATACTACGAAGAGAGTGACGTTGATATAATAATCATTGGCAATGCAAAACGAAGCGATCTCGTAAATCTTCTGGAAAAAATTGGCAAAAGCATAAAAAGGACTATTAATTTTAGGATATTCAGCAATATTGAATGGTCGCAGATGAGGACTAAAGATAAAGCATTTTATGACAGGGTTGAGAAGGACAAAATAAGGTTAGGTTAATGGATATCCACACATGCTTAAGAAAAAGATTTCTTATCAAAGGAGAAAGGGATCACGAATTATCTTCCAAAGAGATTGCAGAATCTGAATATGATTTTTCAAAGGCAGAAAAAGCATTTCAAGATGAAGATTATAAATGGGCTATAGTTAAATGCTATTATAGCATGTTTCATGCTGCAAAAGCAATTCTATATCAATTAGGATATATTGAAAAGAAGCATATAGCAATTGTTGTCGTTTTGGAAGAGCTGGATAAACAAGGCAGGATTGATTCAAGGTTTGTAAATGACTTCAAGGCAGCAATGACAGCTCGTGAAGATGCAGACTACAATTATTCATACTCCAGGGAGATTGCTGAGCTTGAAATCTCAAATTGCTCAGATTTTTTCAGGATGGCAAGGCAGTTAACAAATCAGATAAGAGATACAGCGGAAGAACTAAATAATCAGATAGAATCTGTTTAGTTCTTCCTGATATAGCAACGGCAAAATGTATAGAGTTAGTACAATAATTTAGTGCAGTCGCTATACAACCGAAACATTCATATAGCAAATGAAACTACCAAAAGATATGCAAAAATACATAGACCTTCACATACATACCACAGCATCTGATGGAACTTTTTCTCCTGGAGAGATTGTAGAGCTTGCATTAAAGAACAGCCTAAGCGCAATAGCGATAACTGACCATGACAGCATAATGAATGTTGCTGAAACAATCAAGATAGGGAAAGAGCGCGGGCTTGAAGTGATATCAGGAATTGAGATCTCAGTTGATGATGATGAATACAGGTTTGAGGATGTCCATGTCCTTGGACTGTTCATAGATATAGAGAACAAGTATCTGCTTGATCTTATCACCATAGCAAGGCAGGCAAGAGAGAAGCAGAAAGAGAACACAATCAAAAAGCTTCAGGGAATTGGCTATGATATAACATTTGAAGAAGTGAGAAAGCGCGCAAAAGGAGAGCTTGGAAGGCCGCACATAGCTTATGTACTTATGCAACATCATCCTGATGAATTTCCTGCAATGGATGACGTATTCAACAAGCTGTTAGGAGCAGGAAAAAAGGGTTATGTCGAAAGAGGCACAAAGACAAGGCTCAAGACAGCTATAGACACAATAAAGACTGCCGGAGGCATACCAATACTTTGTCATCCAGGAGTCTATACAGGTATAGATATTGACTTTTTAATACAAAAATTCGCAGAGCTTGGAGGTCAGGGGATAGAGACATATTACCCATATAGCAGATTCAAGCGCCAGAAGGGAATAAGCAGTGAAGAGCTTGAAAACCTTATTGAAGAATACAGGCAGAAAGGAAAGAGATATAACCTTATTGAATCAGGCGGCTCAGACTTCCATGGCACTGAAAGAGTTGATCTTGGAGAAGCTAAAGTGCCGTATTCTGTCCTTGAGAAGATGAAACAATTGAAGAAAGATGGAACAAAAAGTTTCTTATAATGGATTAACTGCCTTATTAGGTCTCCAGAATAAACCTTCAGATGGAATATTATTAGTTCATGGATTTGGAGGCACAAAAGACGAATCTCATGGATTATTCAAGGACTTGGCTGAAGAGTTATTTAAAGTTGGTTTTTCTACATTAAGGTATGATTCTAAAGGTATTGGAGAAAGTGAAGGGAATTTTGAAGAGATAGATTTATGTGACTGGAGAGATGATTTCACTAATTCTCTAAACTATTTTAAGAGTCAAGAGGAGATAAAAATGATAGGTGTAGTTGGTTTTAGCCTCGGAGCAACAATATCTATTCTTAATTACGATAAAATAATTAAAGCAATGGTTTTGTTTGCGCCAGCACTTGACCCTAAACAAGATATGTTAAACAGATACATCAAAAATAATGAATACGAAAAAGCAAAAATCGGGCAGTCTTTCAAATATGGCAAAAAAGTGGGTATTCAGATGTATGATAGCCTTAATTTAAATCTGACTAATAAATTACAGTCAGTCTGCTGCCCTGTATTAATTATTCACTCTGATGCTGACCAATTTATCCCTTTCAGTACTTCAGAAAGATTAATTAAAGAATTTCGTTGTAAAAAAGAACTCTTTGTTGTAAATGGGACAGGACACAGTTTTAGGATAGAAAACGATCTGTCTTCAAGAACACAAGTATATGATAAAACTCTAAGTTGGCTTAAAAGATATATGACATAATTTGCCTGCTTGTTTTATCTCCTGCCAATGATTATAGAACCATAATCGCCTTTTTCCAGCGCATGTCTCCATTCTTCTGTTGTAATGACCCCCTTATCAATCAGCAGGTTGACCATAACCTGCAATGCCTGGCCTTTTGGAACAACAA
>DAOVBM010000063.1 GCA_030670545.1 Candidatus Woesearchaeota archaeon | reverse complement strand
CCATACATGGAATGTCACATGCAGCAATGCTACAGGAGGGTGGAATACTCTGAATGTAACTGATGATATACAGGTAGGCGCAGTTCCTGCAATACCTGAGTTCAGTATTGTGACATTAGGGTTAGGATTGATAGCAGTATTGGCAGGATTGATTATGATAAGGAGGAGAAGATGAAAAAGATAATATTAATTTTGTTTGCAGCTGCTGTTTTGTTAGCTTCTGTGTATGCAGATTTCCCAATCTCAAACCTGATTCCTTCAAATAATTCTGTATTGCCATCTGGCACAACAAGTACAACTTTAAGTGTTGAAACAAATATTAATGCAAGTTGCAGATATTGGAATACTTCTGGCCAGGATTTTTCATCTATGACCTTATTTACTAATACTGATGAACTTAATCATAATTCAACAATAACAGGCTTACAGGATGCACAAGGTTATGATTATTATGTTAAATGCCAAAATGCAGACAATGCAAGCGATATAACTGATGATTCCCATATTCATTTTTTTATTTTAGATTATGCTCTTGAGTACTGTTTTACTGACCAGCTTGGTTATTGGACATTTGATAATTTTATTGACAATATAATTTATGATATTCTTGGAATTAATTATGGCACTATTTATGGTGATGTAACAACAAATCCCAGCGTGGTAGGCGATGGATTTAATTTTGATGGTGTGGATAGTTATATAGATGTAAGTGGAGATATTGATTTAGCTGATAGCACTATTTCATTCTGGATAACTCCTGATCAGGATTATGGTCTTGGCTCAGGTCAGACTGCGCCTGTTGTTCTTTTTCGTGATGGGCTTACTGATATATCTATAGATATTGATGGGAGAATAATAAAAAGATATGATGGAGAGATTATAGCTGGATCACCTCCTGGTAGAATCACAAAGGATAAAACTCGTTTAATTCTTTTGGATGAGAATAATAAAGTTTATTGGGGTAACAGCTATGGGTGCCTGGTATCAGAAGCATTAGGTTTTAGTGAGAGTAATCCTGAAGAGGTAGCCACTGACAGTTCTATTAATATGGCAATAGAAATAGATAACGGTTGTCCGCCTTTTGAATGGACAGTTTCAGGGGAAGGGTTTAGTTTAGAGGAAGGAATAGATGGTGAAGTGATATTATCTGCAAATGGATCTGCTTGCGGATCTGCTGAGATCAATGTTACTGATGATCTGGGACAGATTGTTACACAGTATGTGAGGAGTACTGTAGGGCAATGGATACTTAAAGGGAATTATTGTGGTTTAGCTGGCGCTACTGGAGATGTATCTCCTAGTGGATATAACCTCAATATAGATGCAACTATAGGTAATAAAAAACAAGAGATGCTTTATGATTATCTTGGAATTTATCAGTATAGCTCTTGTCTTCCTGGAACATATGCGGAAGTGTGCTTGGGTCCTTCGCCTTGTGAAGGCTGGATAAGTGAAGCTTGCTCAGCAGGCTCATCTTGTTTAGATTATACAATTAATTGCATATTTATATTCGGTACTCCTTCCCTAACAAGTTGTGGTAAAGAGGGTGCAATATGTAAGAACCCTTGTGGCTGTGGATGGTGGGGTGCAGAATATTGCTGGTGGATGGATACTCACACATATGCAACTCCATCAGGTGAGGATTTACGTTATTATGAATGGGAATGCGCACCATAATAGAAAAATTACTTTTACCTTTTAGTTTTACTTTCAGCTAATATGCAAGATAGGACAACTTTGCTAAAGCATTTCAAAAGAAATGGTGTTTCTGTTGAAGATTTGATACATCTGAATAAAATATCCTATTTGTAAACTCAACATTTGTTCAACAGCTTCTGAGCATATCCAATTGGACTGCTGCAGACATCCTCAGTTATCTTGATATAATTGATATTCTTTTTTATCCTTGGAAGAATATAGTCTATCTCTTTCATTGTTTCATAACATATTCCATTCAAGGCAGTTGCTCCAAGATTCATACTGTAAGCTTTTTTAGCGATATGCCTGACAGCATCATCTGCGAATACAAGCCTGACACCTTCAAATCGATATTCTTTTCTTATCTCATTTAAAGGAGAGTCAATGGAATGTTTAAGTATATCTACGAGGTTATCTTCTGTTAATTTTTTGAGGACTGACAGGACAGGAGCCCTTCTGAGGATCTCAGGAATCATGCCAAACTTTTCAAGGTCCTGCATCGAGACACTATCATAACTGCGCTGATCCTTGCTCCTGATATCTTTGCCTATCCCTATGGGATTTGAGGCATACATCTTCATTTCACTAAAAGAACCGCCAAGGAAAAAAAGCATCTGCTCTGTTGAGAATTCCATACCTTCTTCATGAGGCAGAAGTATTGTTTTGCCTTCGATTAATTTCAACAGGCTCTGCTGCACCATTCCACCAGAAATATCAGTCTTGGTATTACTCCTCCTTTTCTTATCTATCTCATCTATAAAAACAACAGAATACTTAGCCTTATCAATATCTCCTACAATACTTATGATCTCATATGGAATTAATTCAACTTCACTGCCTACATACCCTGACGCAGAATAATCTGTAGCATCAATCTCCACATAAGGGATGCCAGCATATTCTGTGGCTTTTCTTATAATATATGTCTTTCCGCTTCCTATAGGCCCGATAATGAAGCTTCCCAAGTTAGAGATGTTATCTTCACCGTATTTAGAATAATGCAATCTTCTAATATGCCTGTAAAGCATGGTTGCGACATTCTTTTTCGCTTCATCCTGCGCTATGACATACTTATCAAGATACTTCACTATCTTATCAGGACTGACAATAGCTGGAAGATCAGGCTCTACAAGGTCAGTGAATGGGTTAAGGAAATACATCACCTCTGCCTTATCTTGGCAATCTTCTATATCAACATAGAAATCTTCAATAGTTTCAAACTCATAGAATTCTGCCAGAGATTTCATAGTAGAAGGCTTTTTTATCCACCTCATAAGCTTAGACTCAGGCATGCTAAAAGCATAACTATATACTTCATCTATTGATTTCGGATGCACATCAAGTTCAAGGTCAATTGAACGCAATAACTGAATTGCCTTTTTCCTTGTTGCAGAGCCTAATTCTTTTGATAGATCTGCATCCTTTAATTTATACTTGATAAACATGGCAATTGAATCCCTGTTTGCCTTAAATGCAGAATCAGTCAGAATCTCAAGAGAATTAAGGAGTTCTCCCCTGTTTGCTATTTTCTTCTTGATTGTAAGATCCCTGTTCATACAAAAATAATAATTGTGAGTCCAGTTTTTAAAGTTTTCTGAATTCAATCAAGGCACTAACAGAAGTTTTCGAAGAAGCTTTTTATTTAGTAACTTTTGCTAAAATAAACCACATACTCTGCAGGTTTTCCGCATTTTACACAAATTGAACCGTCAATAGCTTTCTCTGCATCCAAAGGCATGCATCTTGAGCTGGCTCCTCCTGATTCTGCCTTTATTTTTTCTTCACAGCCAATCTCTCCGCAAAATGTTGTCTTTATCAGCTTTCTCTGCTCTGCTGCTTCCATGAACTCATCCCATGTCTTTACCTCAACAATAGAATTTTCCATGTGTTTTTTCGCTTTTTTGAAAAGGTTCTCCTGCACAAGCTCAAGAAGTTCTTTTGTCTTATCCAATAATTTACTTTCAGGAACAAATTCCTTATCTCCAGTGTCCCTTCTTACAATCACAACCTGCTTCTTCTCCATATCTTTTGGGCCAATCTCAATCCTCAATGGCACTCCCTTTAGCTCCCATTCATTGAATTTCCAGCCAGGGCTGTACTCATCCCTATCGTCTACTTTTACATCAAAGTTGAATTCCCTGAACAACTGTGTCTTTATCTCATTGCACTTGTTAAGCACAGCATCTTTTGTATCATCAAACAAAATAGGCACAATCACAGCTTTTATAGGCGCAATTGTAGGAGGAAGCACAAGCCCCTTGTCATCAGAATGGAGCAGGACCATAGCTCCTATCAGCCTTGTTGATATTCCCCATGAGTTCTGCCATGGCGTATGCTTTTTCTCATCCCTTCCAAGATAGCTAATCCCGAATGCTTTTGCAAATCCCTGCCCGAGATTATGGCTTGTTCCGCTCTGGACAGCCTTTCCGTCAGGCATGAATGCCTCGATAGTATATGTTCTTTTTGCTCCTGCAAACTTCTCTTTCTCTGTCTTTCTTCCTGTAAGGACTGGCATTGCTAATATATCCTCAGCCAGTCTTCTGTATTCTTTGAGAATAAGCCTTGTCTCTAATTCGCACTGTTCCTCTGTCTCATACACGCAGTGGCCTTCCTGCCACAAGAACTCCCTTGACCTGAGAAACATCTTTACTGCATGCGTCTCCCATCTCACAACATTGCACCACTGATTTATCCTAAGCGGCAGGTCCCTGTGGCTTCTGATCCACTTTGCGTATGAATCATACATTATAGTCTCAGAAGTCGGCCTTATAGCAAGCCTTTCCCCATCTTCTTCATCACTTGTCGAAACCCATGCTACTTCTGGCGTAAAGCCTTTTGCATGCTCTGCCTCTTTCCCAAAGAATGATTCTGGTATGAATAAAGGGAAGTAAGCATTCTGCACTCCCAGCTTTTTCATGACTCCATTGAAATAGTCCATTATGTTCTGCCAGATAGCATATCCGTACGGCCTGATTATCATGCAGCCCTTTACAGGCGCATAATCCGCAAGCTCTGACCTGAGCACAACCTGTGAATACCATTCTGAAGGATCTTCATCTTTCTTTACAGTAATGCCCATTACTTTTTCTTCTTTTGCTTCTTTTTTTAGTGGTGCCATGTTTAATCTCTTTTAATAATTGTAATATTTCGTTGTTGCAGGGGATTGTATATAAATATTTGGATTTTTCAAAAAGTAGATGTGCTACTAGAAATGAGAATTACTTAGGTTTAGTTACTAATTAGTGACAAATAATAGGAAGATTTATAAAGGAACCCCCATTACCTACCTTATAGTAATAATTAAGGATATGTTAATATTATTTGGGAGGTAAAAATGAAAAAAATAAGAGGTATAATGGCAATATTTATCTGCTTTATTATGACATTGTCTGTATTTGGCGCAATAATGGCAGATGAACAATGCACACTAAATGATATTGTTGTTTCTCAAGAAATTACTGAAATTGAAACACATGGAAAAGCAACAGTTGATGACTTTACAATAGAAGAAGGCGTTGGATTTGTCTATATAGCGCTTAAAGCAAGCGGACAGGAAGCAAAAGCAACAAAGCAAAATAAAGAAGCAAAAGAAGCTAAGAACAATGAAGGAAAAATTTATGTTCATGGGAAAATAAGCCTTGAAAATGGAGCGATCACAGAAGTTGTGATGGACCAGGGAAAAGACGGCCCTGATAAGCAGGGAGATGGGGATTTTAAAAAGAACAGCCCTATGCAGGATGAAGTTTTCTATACAATAAATGGAACTGAAGTAGAATTTCATATGACTGCAGCTGGAAGCGATAAAGATGGATTCAAAGTATATTACAAGGATACAAAAGCTCCGGAAACAGAGATTGTCAATGCTCCAAACAGCCCAATCAACCAGAAGGACCTTGAAATAAAAGTAAGAAGTGATGAATGCGATGTAACATTCATGTATAACCTTAACGGCGATGAGTATGTTGCTGTTGAAGGAGATACAATCAAGCTTACAGAGCTTGAAGAGGGTGATTATGAGCTTACAGTGAAAGCTGTTGATGCAGCTGGGAATGAAGATGCAACACCAGCAGTATACACATTTACAATTGAACAGCTTAACATGGGTCTTGAATTCGTCAGGGACTTTAAATTTCAATGGGGCAATGATGCGCAGCGAAACTGCCATTCATTAGCAACAAGAACAACTGATGGAAGCACGCCAACTGAATTTTATTGTGGAGGCGGACATTCTTCAATAAGTTACCTCTTATACCGTATAGATGCATTAGGTAATGTGCTGGGAGCAAGGATACACAATACATATCCTGAAGCAATTGATTACGACCCTTACACTGATACAATCTGGACTGGAGAACCATATGGAGGAAATGGAGCAGCTATTTACGAAGTTGATCCAGTTACTCTACGGACCAAATGGATACATACAGGTACAGGACCAGTTATAGGTCTGGCAATATTAGACAGGACTAAGATAATATATGTGAATACCAATGGCTCAGTTTGGCTGTGGGACAGAGGAGTAGGAACAAAGACACCTTTATTCCCTCATGGAACTCTGGCACAAAACTGCGGTTTTGATGATGATGTTGCAAGTCTGGACATAGTTGGAGGAAAACTATACTGGACTCCTCATAGCAGAAACAGGGATTACGTATGTGTCACTGACCTGGAAGGCAACCATCTGATGAATATGGACATAGGCAAGACAGGCCTGGGGATGGGAACAATTAATGTACACCCAGAATATACAGGAGATCTTGACTCCTTTTATCTCGCAACACATAGTAGCGGAGATAAAGTACACTGGGAGCAGTACATAGTAACCTAGTCAAACTGAAACAGCATAGGATTGCTTTATTTTTTTATTTATTTATTCCTTTTTCTCTTAGAAACAAAAACGTAAGTAAAAAGTCAGATGCAAAGGAGCACAAGCATCTTCAAAACTTGGGATGAGTTATTAGAAGGCTCTGCTCCCCCGTAAGGGACAACCCCCAGCGACGAGCAGGAGAAGGAAAAGGATTAAGTTTTGACTGATGATGCTGGTGCTCCTTGAATAGCAGACTTTTTACTTACACAAAAACAATAATTATTTATATTACTATTTGCAGATATCATGAAAAAGAGGTGTAAAATGGCTGCAAAAAAGATTATTAAAAAAACTCCAAGGAAGAAAACTGCTGCAAAATCTGATATCTTCAAGAGGGTGTATGATACTGCAACAGGCATTGTTGAAAAAGCTATGGATATAATCCAGGGCAAGATTGACGAGATTATACATAATGCTGAGAAAAAAGCATTCTATATAACAATAATAGCTTTTGGTGTGCTGTTCATGCTGTTTGCAGTATCTGAGTTCATGAGTGTGCTTTTCCCATGGTACGGCAGGACAAGCGGATATCTTATTGTCGCAGCTATTCTGTTCATAATAGCATTGTTCTATAAAAAAGGTATGGACTAAAAATTTTTGTGAGTGCCTAAGGGTTCCAGGAGATTGGGGGGATTTACAGAGGTATATCAATAGTTATAGATTTTATATACTATTTAAAAATGCCAAGATCTCAGCTTTCTTCTCTTCCATCAGCTCTTTTGTGTCAGCTTCAAGATTAAGCCTCAGCAGGGGCTCTGTATTGCTTTTGCGGATATTG
>DAOVBM010000039.1 GCA_030670545.1 Candidatus Woesearchaeota archaeon | reverse complement strand
GTGTCAAAATTGTCATTTTAAGAATAGAATTAGATACTGATTTATAAACTTTTCTGATTGTGACTACTTTAGAGTAAAGGTCATAGAAATCCTAAAATCCGACTTACCCAGCCCTAAAGGACTGGGCTTGCTCCGGATTTTCGAGACGGATTTCTAGGACACAAAAAAAGCAGCAAGCAAAAATGCAATAGCATTCATCCTCGCCCTAAAGGGCAAGGCTTTCTGCTTTTTTTCGTGTAAACAAAAATTTATAAATGTCAGTCCAATTCTTTCTTGTATGATAATAGGTTTAGATTTTGACGGTGTCATTTCAGATTGCGGCAGATTAAAGAGTGATGGAGCAAAACATCTTTATGGAGTTGAAATTCCACCTGAAAGATTCAAAAAAGAATTGATTGTTGATTCTGGCATTTTAACATTAGATGAATATAGACATCTTCAAAAACAGATTTATGGCACTCGCGAAATCGGATTAACCATGTTACCTGTTGATGGTGTTTTAGAACTAGTACCTAAACTCCAACAAGAAGGTTATGATTTAAGAATTGTTACTTCCCGCGGAGAACCTGAATCTAAAATAGCGAGGGAATGGATGAAATCAAAAGGATTAGATGTGCATCTTGTTGGAATTGGTGGTGGTGTCAGCAAAGCAGATGCGTGTAAAGGTTTAGATGTCTATATTGATGATGATTTAGATAAACTTGAACCTCTTGTTGATGTTGTGCCGCATAGATATTTATTTTCTTGGGGATATAATCAACACATTAAAGTTCCCAAATCTGTTGGTAAAAGAATAAAATCATGGCAGCATTTTTATGAAGAGATTTCAAGTTTGAATGGGAAGTGCGAGCCTAATTAATTTCCCCCCTGAGAAATGATTTTAACTCTGCGGTTTGCTTTATAAAACCGGAGGAATTCTTGCATACGTTCGCTAACACCCACCTAGACATAACAAGGAGTATATTCAATACACACCTAACCGACACCTGTAGAACGATAAAGTTATAAAACCAAATAAATTCTACTAAAATATGAAAGAAGTATTTTTAATAACAGGAAATAAAGGAAAATTACTCGCAGCACAAAAAGTATTTTCTAGATATAACATTCAAGTTAAACAGATTAAGAAAGACTACCCTGAAATCCAAGCAAGATCTAGTTTAGAAATTGCTAGATTTACTGTTTTAGAGGCAATCAAAGAATTCAGATCTCCTGTAATACGAGAAGACCATAGTCTGTTTATTCATGCTTTAAATGGATTTCCAGGACCTTATACAAATTATTTTGATAAGACTATGCCTGTTGAAACTTTAATGAAGATTATCTCTTTATTTGATGATAGGTCTGCGTATATGGAATTGGCAGCAGCTCTTGCTTTGCCAAGTGGAAACATTTATGATTTTGTTTATCAAGTTCCTTTAAAAATATCAAAAAATATTAAAGGAACTAAAAGAAATTGGGATAAAGTTTTAATGTTATCAAATAATACCCACACTTTTTCTGAATGTGAGAAAGATACGCATTTAGAGATATGGACTAAAAATTATGAAGAGATTGCAAAACTTCTTTCACAATTACCATATTGAAAAGTCGAAATTTAAATTATATATTCAAGAAAAACATAAAAGTTTAAAAACATCAATATAATATCCTATATTATGGATGCTTTGCAAGAGCTGGAGTTATACAAAGAGATTGTGAATCACCAGCTAAACATTTTCTTCAAGGACAGACTGCGTGAAGTGCAGGATATTGACCCTTATGCATCATATATGATGGATCTTCTTAGGGAATACACGCTGCGGGGAGGAAAGAGGATAAGAGCAGCGCTTATGTATTACAGCTATAAACTGTTTTCCAAGCAGAATATTGACGAAGCAATAAAGGGCTCAATAGCCTTTGAGCTAATCCAGTCCTATCTTCTGATACATGATGACATAATAGATCAGGACTTCCTGAGAAGAGGGAAGTCAACCATGCACAAGATGTACGAAGAGGCTCATCTGAAAAGTTTTGGAGAAGAAGGATCAGAGCATTTCGGAATATCAATGGCAATAGTTGCAGGCGACATCTCAAACCACCTTGCGAATCTCCTTATCCTTAACCTCAATATGCCTATTGAAAGAAAGATCAAGGCGGCTGCAGAGCTTAACCGGGTTGTTCACAGGGTACTATATGGCGAAGCCCTTGATGTGCTGTCACAAACAAAGAAAAAAATAAGCGAATCTGATGTAATGAAAATACATACTCTAAAGACAGCATCATACACATTTGAAGGCCCGCTGCTGGCAGGAGCTATTCTGGCAGGAGCTGACAAGTCAAGCCTTAAAATTCTTTCAGATTATGCAATTCCGCTTGGCCAAGCTTTCCAGCTGCAGGATGACATACTTGGCGTGTTCGGCGATGAGAAAAAACTAGGAAAGCCCATAGGGTCAGACCTAAGAGAAGGAAAAAAAACATTGCTTATCATCAAAGCGCTGCATGAAGCTGACAAGAGAGAAAAGAAGATAATAATGGCTGCCATGGGAAATCCAAATATCACAACAGAGCAGATTGAAGATGTCAGGGCTGTGATGATTACAACAGGGTCTCTTGATTATTCAAGGAACCTTGCAAAAAAGCTTATAAGGAAAGCAAAAAAATCGCTTGAAAAGCTTAAAGGAGATAAAGAAGCAAGAAATTTTCTCGAGGGAATAGCAGATTATATGTCTGAACGTGAATATTAAAATGGATTTTTTAAAGACAATCAGAATATCAAGACCGATGGGTTATATAATCGGGCCTATTATCTTTCTTGTTCCAGCCTTTCTTTATAATATTGAACTCAGCATGATAATGCTTGTTCAGATTGCGCTCTTAACATTTCCATTATGCTTTCTTCTGTTTGGGATAAATGATATACATGATATCAGCGCAGACAGGCAGAATCCAAGAAAAGGGGGGATTGACGGCGCTGTCTTAGGAAAAAAGGACATAAAACCAGTACTGAGAATCTCAGCATTATGCGCTGTCCTTATGTTTATTCCTGCCATGATTAGACCGAATGTATTAAACCTTACAGCCACCTCACTGATAATATTCCTTGCTTATGCTTACTCTGCGCCGCCACTGAGGCTTAAGGAAAAGCCTCCTCTTGATTCATTCTCAAATGCTCTTATAATATACTTTATTTTCCTGCTTGGACTAAGCTATGGTCCAGGGATTGCAGGATTTCCAGGAGGGGGATATTATCTTCTGTTTGGTGTAATGGGGATACATATATTCAGCACAGTAATGGATTATACTCCAGACATAAGAAGCAATGTTATTACATTCTCGACTGTATTTGGAAAACGGCTTGCTGCGCTTATGTCTTTGCTGATTGCAGGATTCATATTGTTATTTTCAGGTATACAGAGCTGGCAGATAAATGTTTTTGCTGCTTTCTTATGCTTGATTTCTATGGTAATCATGATAAAGCCTGATGAGGGGCTTGCTGCAAAGATATTCAGGATAACATATGCACTGTTTATTGTTCTTGGAATTTTATACCTTTTGCAGCTTTGAGAAAAATAAATAATCTTATATATTAGTATTTGTTTGCTTGTTCAAATGCCAAAAAAAGCCAAAAAAAAAGCACTTTATGTTATTACCAGAGCAGGAGGCTGGGACGGCTGCGCCATGCAGGCAGAGCTGTGGATAGATGTACTGCTTAAGAATGGGTATGAAGTCACGCTGCTTACAGGAGAATTCGAAGAAGAAACGACAAACTTTCACCCTTATAATAAGATAAATATAGTTATTAAGAATGACTTATCACTTAGCGCTCAATCTAAGCTTTATATCTCTGGATTTGAAGAACAATATGAGCGCAAAAAATGGGTAAAAAAGTTTATAGACAATAAAAATGAGATAAAGAAGGAAATATGCGAATATTTCAATAGTCATAATCTGATCATTCTGCATAATATATCATTAAGATACCTGATTCCATCATTATGGGGTGCAATATATGAGCTCTCTTTGGAATCTCCTAAAAAAAGGATAATAAGCATTGAACCAGATTCACCATATGAAAGAAGATATCTTCTCAACAGATATAATCTAGAAGTTCTTCATATGCTTCATCATCCCTCAACATGGTATCAGCAAGATCGGCGATCTATTTACAAGACGCTAAACCAAATCAAAAAGATGAACATCAAGATGCTGCCAGGTCCGATTCACAACGATAATACACACCATTTAATCCTTAATTCATATCAGTATAATGCGCATAGGGACATATTTGGAGTTCCTGAGTCTCATCTTGTCAAGATTTCGGATATGGGCAGATTTGAAAAGAAGAAAAACAAATATCCTGATCAAAATTTCTTTGATTATCTGATCAAAAGTCAGGTCATATGCATAAAAAAGAAGATCACACATGATGACCTTTTTTTCATTTCTCCTGTGCGACCAGTCTATAGGAAAAATATAAGATATCTGTTAAAAATCATGTCACAGTTCAGGATGTACATAAAAGAAAAAAAGAATCTTGCACCTCAGCTATTTCTTATAATAACTCATAAGAATAAAGATGACCCTGATTATTTTAATAATATCATAGAACTTGCAGAACAGCTTGATATTACAGTGATCTATACAGGAGATTCGCTAAAATTAAGAAGAATCACAAAAGAAAAGAATGCAAAAGCCAAGACCTATTATACATATTATGAATTCCTGTCTACCCTATCAAACCTCAAAAGCATATGCTTTTCTGGAAGCGCTTTTGGGGGCTGGGAAAATGCTATTGTTGAATGCAGTGAGAATATGATCCCAGTCTTTGTAAATCCAAAGATTCCTGCATTCGGAGACATGATTAAGAAGGGGTATATATATCGTATCATACCTTTTATAAACATGCCTTCACAGGAAGAATTACTATCAGCAAGAGTATGGGAAAAGCATTTCTCACTTGAATTTTTCTTTGAAAACATATATGATCTTTTTTATGATATATCAATGAGAAAAAAGATTATTGACAATAACTTTCAGATTGGAAAGAAATACCAGTCTATGGCATATATTTCAAAAAACAAGATTCTGCCTTTATTGGAAGGTAAGAAAGATTAACTGCCTAACAGTATGTCATAGAAATCCTAAAATCCGACTTACCCAGCCCTAAAGGACTGGGCTTACTCCGGATTTTCGAGACGGATTTCTAGGACACAAAAAAAGCAGCAAGCAAAAATGCAATAGCATTCATCCTCGCCCTAAAGGGCAAGGCTTTCTGCTTTTTTTCGTGTAATAAGTCCTATATAAAAGAGCAGTAGCATCTTCAAAACTTGGGAGGGATTTGGGGAAATCTCTGCGTCCCCGTAGGGGGCTTCCAATGTCATTAAGTTAAGGTACTTTATTCAAGATTTTCTTAGGATTCAAATCCATCCTAATCAATTACTTGGAGAGCAAAGCTCTCTAAGTTCTTAAGGAGTTTTACTCCTCAAGACTTTGCCTGCTTCCACCATTGTTCCAGCGACGGCCATTAGCATTCGCAAAGGAAAAGAAAAGAATTAGGAAAGATTTGGAGAGGCTATATCTTAAAGGCTCATCTATTTGCTTAACTTAATGACATTGAGGGAGTTTCCCTCCACTACGAGCAGGACGTAAATGATGATGCTACTGCTCTAAGAACGGGAGACTTATTACATATCTCTAACACAAAAATTAATAAGTCTCTGCTAGTTCCTGCTATAGATGCAGGATATAACAATAGCAGAACATTCTGGATTCTGTTCTGGAGTAAAATATTCCATATCACTATTAGACATGGCAATAAAGAAGTATCCCAGAAAAAGGATTGCCATGTATGGTCCAATTGTGCATAATGAGTCTGTGATTGGGCATTATAAGAAGAGGGATGTAGATGTAGTAAATTCTGCAGCAGACGCAAAAAGCAAGGATATCATTGTCACAAGAGCCCATGGCATAACCAAGCAGGAAAGGGAAGCTCTTGAGAAAGATGCAATTATAATAGATGGGACATGCCCCAAGATCCAAAAGATAAGACATAATGCAATAATGGACTCCAAAGACAGCATGACCTTAATATATTATGGAAAGGCAGACCATCCTGAGACTGCGCATGTACTTTCATATATTCCTAATGATAAGCATTTTATAAGCTGCGAAGCAGATATAGAAGATATCAAATTCAACAGGGATGAACGCTATTCCTTATACTGCCAGACAACAATGAACAATAATATGTTTAAGGATATAGCATACAGGCTTGAAGAACTATGCATGAGCATTAGGATAAACAGATGTATCTGCCCTGCAACAATAAACAGGCAGAAAGCTGCAAAAGAGCTTGCGCAGCTTGTTGATTACATGATAGTTATAGGAGGGCATAACAGCTCTAATACAAAGGAACTGTACAATATATGCAAAGAGTATACAGAAACAATGCTGATAAACAATGCTTCACAACTTAAAACAATAAAGAATATTAAAAGAATAGGAATAACAGCCGGTGCATCTACACCTGATTATGATATTAAAGAAGTTGTTACGACGATAAAATCAGTAAAGGGACTATTTGCGAAAGACATTTAAATAAAGATAACTTTCATAGACCTAATATAAGTGGGGGATAAATATGGATAAAGAATTGAGAAAAGAGATGTTATAATCCTTAAGAAAAAGGTGAATTCAAAATGGAAACATTATCAGGAAAGGGAAATATAACTCCTGCAATAATAACAGAGGTTGCAAATAGGTTCGGAACGCCTGTTTACCTGTATGAAGCAGATTTAATCAGTGAGAAATGTGATAATGTTCTTTCAATGCCTAATAAATATGGTCTCAGGGTAAGATATGCCATGAAAGCGAATTCCTCAAGCGCAATTTTGCAGTATATCACAGGCAAAGGACTTCATCTTGACTTAAGCTCTTTGAATGAAGGAAGAAGAGCGCATTTAGCAGGGATTCCTTATAATAAGATGATGCTAACAACTCAGGAAGTCCCGATTGGAAAAGAAAGGATTGATCTGGAACGCATAATACAGAAAGGGATGAAGTATAATGTTTGCTCTTTAAGACAATTGGAATTAATTGCAGATTTTGCTTCAAAAAACAACATTCCTTTGTCAATGAGAATCCATCCAGGGGATGGTGGCTCAGGAGAATCCGCAACAAGAAACACTGGAGACAAGTATTCCTGCTTTGGGATCCATCTGACAGATATAGAGAAGGCTTTATCCTATGCCAAATCAAAAAGATTGATCTTTGATCAAGTGCATGTGCACATAGGCTCAGGTGGTGACCCTGAGAAATGGAGAGAAAATATTGACAGAGAATTAGGATTTATGGAAAAATACTTCCCAAATGCGAAGACTGTTAATTTTGGAGGTGGTTTGAAAGAAGCAAGAATGCCTGAAGAAACACCTGCAGACATCCAGGATTTAGGATTATATGCGAAGAAGAAGATTGAAGAATTCTATAATAGGACAGGAAGGAAACTATTGATGGAGATAGAACCAGGCACATACATTATGGCCATTTCCGGGAATCTGGTCACAGAAGTCATTGACAAGAAACAAACAGGTTCAGATGGATTTGAGTTTCTTGTGTTGAGCGGGGGCATGGAAGTTAATTCAAGACCTCTCAATTATGGTTCAAGACATCCTTTCTATCTTGTTTCAAAAGATGGAAAACTTCTGTCATCTGATTTTGACCTTAAGCATCTGGACAAAAAAAATGATCAGAGAATTCCAGTTGGAAGATGCTGCGAAAGTGGAGATTCACAAAGCCTTGATGAACATGGACATATTGTCCCAAGAGTTATGGCTAATCCTAAGTTAGGAGACTATTTTGTCATTGGGGGCTGTGGATCATATTGTTCATCTATGAGCCCTTTCAATTATAACTCTCATGTCCAGGCTCCAGAGGTCTTGCTAATTAAAAACGAACTAATATGTATCAGAAAACGACAGAGTTTGAAACAGATAGTAGCCAATGAGCGTCAATTGCCACAGAGATTAATTTCTTAAATTCATCTTCCAAACCTTCTGTCTGTGCTGCAATAGCTTTCAATAGCCTGCATAAAATCCTCTTTCTCAAATTCAGGCCACATCTTATCGCAGAAGAACAGCTCTGCATAGCTTGCCTGATATATAAGGAACCCTGATGTCCTGTGCTCACCGCTTGTCCTTATGATAAGGTTAGGCTCGCTTTCCAGATACAAGCTCTTCCTGAAGACCTCATCATTTATATCATCAATATCCAATGTCTTATTTTTAATTCTTTCAGCAATCTTTTTTGTAGCATCAATTATCTCTGCCCTGCCTCCATAAGCCATTGCAAAATTAACAGTATAATCAGAATAATCCTTTGTATCTTCCATAAGCTGCTTCATCTTTTTAGTAATGTCTTCAGAAAACATCCATATCCTTCCTATGAAGTTTATCCTTACTTTGTTCTTGTGTATGATACTATCTTCCTTTTTAAGATTGTCAAACTCTTTTCTGAAAAGATCCATGAGATAGTTGAATTCATATTCAGGTCTGTTGAAATTCTCTACAGAGAAAGCATAAAGCGTAAGCTCCTTGCAGCCAATCTCTTTGCACCAGTCCATGACTTTCTGGATCTTCTTTGCCCCATACTCATGACCTTTCCACGGCTTCATCATCAGCCGCCTGGCAAATCTTCTATTGCCATCCATGATTATTCCTATATGCTTTGGTACTTCTGTCATCTTTATCGTCTTATATTGCCACATAATCAGCGCTTATTTAAAAGTTTTACTAAAAATAAAAATTTCGGGTGAAAATTTGTGAGCGCCTTAGCTTAGAACGAGATTTTGACACTAGTTTGAGTCTATACTCTATATACAATTAAAAAATAGAAAAGAAAAAATATCTTATTTTACTTCTATCCTGAAGTCGTCTTCATCTATCTCATGACCAAACTCATTAACCACGAGAATGTCAACTCTGTACCTCTTTTCATCAGCATCAGACGGAATCCTGAAGAATAGCTGATATTCCTGGCTAGAGTCCTTCTCAATCTCATCGATGGAGATCTCATCAGAGATTCCTAATTCATCTATTGATGCTGTAAGAGTTATATCTTCAGCGTCACTGTTTCCTGAATTCTTCAGCCTGACCTCAATACCAAGCGCCTGGCCAGCATCGATAGTCTCTTCAGGATCTGGGTTGACATCATATATCCTTACATTCGAAGACTTCACTTCAATCTCTACATTGTACTGCTTATCTATTATAAGCCCTTCATCATCATACACCTGGAGGCCAATAACATATTCTTCCTCACTGCTTTCAGGTATATTGAGATAATCTTCCCTTAGAATGCTCTTGTTTGCATCAATATCCCCAAATGAAACAATAATGCTATCACAAACAGAACCGTTCTTATGGCTGATTGTTACCCTTGCTTCAACTTCATCAAAGAAATCTCTAGGATAAAGCTTTACATTAAACTCAATTTCATCCCCAGTAGATGCTACATCCTGAAGGTTGTTTGTATTCTTTGAAGATAGTTTAATATCTTCTACCTTAAGATATTCAAGCATGAGCCTCTTTGCCTTATCCAGGTCTATCTCGCCTGTTAAATTATCTTGTTCTGTCTTTCCATCCAGGCTGATATCTTCATCACTATATACTATCTCATTTCCCACTGGCTTTATCATAGCTCTTAGCTTACAGATAACATCATTTGTCTCAGGATCAATATAATATATCTCACTTGTGTTTTCATTAGTAACTCTTTTCCTGAGCTTGTAATATCCTTGCTCTTCAATTGCGCCATCGCACGCTTTGTTCAATATCTCTATCTGATCCATTACCTGTGCTTTTGGCAGATAAACAACCTGCAGCTCATTGTCTTTGTCAATATCAAGCATCTCCCTCATGCTTGTGCTGAGGAAAGATTTTTCCTGAGAATCACTATCTGCGCATCCAAATATAGATGCTATCAAAATAACTGACATAATTATCATATATTTTTTCATATTTACCACCAAAGATGTTAAATATCATTTGAATATTTAAAATTTACTCTATTTGCGGTATTTTAGAATTATCCAACTCTCTCTGTTCATTTTCAAACTCTTCTGAAAAGTGATATTCCATTACATCCACCAACTGCTTTATTGATGTCCTGCCAAACCCTTTTCTTGCCTAGACAAACAATCCTTTTATCAGATGTTCAGTCTCATCCGAAGGTATTGTCAATGCAGCTTCATTATGCGTCTTGCCTTGCTTGTCCATATGAAAGAATAGCAGATTCTTATCATTGTCTGTGTAAATCCCATATGACTTGCCATATTCGGCTATAATTGTATGAAATGTTCTTATAGTTGCTTTTTGTGGAACAGAGTGGACATAATCCCAGAAATATGCCTTTACGCCCCCAACACCACCAGTGCCAAAATCAGCAAAATTCCCACTACTTTGTTGCCATGTCTTGACTTCATTAATAAATGCTTTTGCATTGTCTGTGAGCATTTCTAGCTGGATATCTTCTTGGTCTACGTATTTCAAGATGGACGCGAGCAGAGAACACTCTGTAGAATAAGATCCGGAAACCACAGATATATCAGATGAAACAACAGGCCTATAGGATACCTTGTTTCCAAGAGGGTCAATAGTTGGGTAATGTGTGAGGTCTGTACGAAAAATCCGCAAATCTCCATGACTGCTTCCTGTAACCTCTGATTTAAATTTTCTATTGTCAGATGTTGCGCTGTTCCAAACATGACCTTTACGGATACAACTCTCACTGGAAGAAATCATTTGGATTCCTATTGCGCCGAATAGTTCAGAATATGAATCAAATCCAAATCGTTCAAATTGCCAGAACTCCTCTGGTTTCAATACCAGTGATGCATAGTATCCAAAGATGAGAAATGGATCTCCATTTTCAATTTTTGCATTTACCTTGCCTTCTGGCTTATTTATAATCCAATGATAATTCCCAGGATGGTGTGGCAGGAATGTCAGTTTTCTTTGGAAGTCGTCACTGATTTCCTTTGGAATAGAACTGAAATATCCTTTATTTTTCATTTCTTTGAAGCTATAATCAATCGTATCATCAAAGATATGTCCAGTAAAAAGGTGGCTGTATTCATATTCTTTGATAGCATCTTCTACTCTCTGCTTTAATCCGCTTGCATTTAGCTTATCCGCTGCTTCAGGATATAGGATAAATTTGTGATACATGGAATTTGAATATTAGTTTGAGATATTAAATATTTCGGTTTAGTGAGAGAAAAACGCCGCGGGGGAGATTCGAACTCCCGTGCCCTTGCGGACACTGGATCTTTGTAGGCTATGGTTAGTCTCTAAAAGACCTAAGCCTTTAGCAATCCAGCGCTATGGCCAGACTACGCGACCGCGGCATATAACTAAAGATTTGATTATGGTTTATAAATATTATGATAAAAGACAGGAAAGTGTAATCCAAATTGCATGAATAAACAAAAAAATCAAGAAAAATAGCGGAGAGTGGATTACCACGTAAGGCGTTGCCGCCTCACACACCCACAGTACAATTACTCACTATGTTCGTAACTGCACAAATAAACAAAAAAACCAAGAAAAATAGCGGAGAGTGGATTTGAACCACTGACCTCCGGGTTATGAGCCCGACGGGCACTCCTGGCTGCCCTACTCCGCTGTCTTAGTATTACGAATTAAGAACACTTTATAAAACTTATGTCCTAGAAATCATATAATAACAATAAAAAATCCCAATCGCAGCAAGCTGCAAGGCATTTTTTAAGTACTGAGAAATCTTTATGAGATTTCTGGTACGCCAAAAACTGGAAGAGTTTTTGAGCGCCTCAGAATTGGGTTCATCTTGATGAGCAAAGCTCATTAAGTCTTGAGGAGTAAAACTCCTTAAGAACTTAGAAAGCTATGCTTTCCAAGTAAGTTAGAGAGCCTTGCTCTCCAACTAAAATCACAGCAGAGCTGGGGTATGAGACCCAATTTGAGCAATCAAAAAAAGGGTAACCGCCGAGATTTGAACTCGGGCTAGAGGATGTCTGCAACATAAAAGCTGCCACAGTCCTCTGTGCTACCAGGCTACACCACGGCTACCATCTACCAGAATAAAGTTCAAGACTATTTATAAATATTTGCCTTTCTCAAAGATATAATTCCTAAATAGCCATGGGCTCACAAAAGCCATAGCATAGACTAATCCTACCAAAAAAGGGTTATGGACTGTTGTCAGGCTCCATGCATTTGCAAGAAGATTTCCGAAATATGCCATGAAAGCGATGCTTATGACAGCAAGAGACGGTATAAAAACAGATTCAACAATCATTTCCCTTCCAGTAATTCTCTCAAGATCCCTAATCAGTATCTCATAAAGGAAACCAAACCCTATCCCTAATGTGATGACAATGAGATATAGGATAAAAGTGTGAAGCACAAGGAAAAAAGGTATAAGCACAACAGCGATTATCATATTGCCTATTATTGCTATTATTATGGCTATCCAGTATATAGCTTTTTCAGCGATTACCATTGCCCTGCTTTTGTTCTCTTCTCCAGATTCAAATACAGATAAAGTATAATCCACTTCTTCAATAGGCCATCCTTTCTGCAAAAGTCTGTCCCTCAAACTATTTTTTTTCATCTTAGGATACCAAAAATCTTCAGCAGGTCCTTAAAAAAACCATCCTCTTTCTCTTCATCCGCACCTGCAAGAGTTGCAGCAAGCTTTCGGAATGCTTGTGATGAAGCAGAATTGGGATATAAATGATATACAGGGAAATTCTCAACAGCTGATTTCTTTATATTCTTGTCTTCAGGTATAGTTGCTATCACTGGTTTTTCAAGAAATGCTCCAATTTCTTCAGTGTTCATTTCATAACGCTTTCCCTCAACTCTGTTAAGCACGATCCCTATCACTGAGGTGCCAAGACTTTCTGCTATCCTTATTGTCTTCATGGCATCAGTCACAGCGCTAAGCTCAGGAACAGTCACAACCAGAATCTCGTCTGCAGCTTTAAATATTTCCTGCGCATCACTGTTTATCCCTGGATGGGAATCTACTATAACTGTATCTGCATAGCCATCCAACTGAGACAAGGCTCTGCCAAGGCTGCTGTAATCAGAATAAGGCAGGTCAGACAAGGATATACTCGCAGGCACTACTTTGACGCCTGATGGATGCGTATAGATAGATTCCAGCATCTTCGCCTTGCCTTTTATTACATCATGCAAAGTTGAATTGACCTTCTCTGAACCAAGGTAAAGGCTGACATTAGGATTTATCAAATCTGCATCAACCACAACAGTTTTCCTACCATAACTAGCCATTGCATTTGCAATATTTATAGAAACAGTTGTCTTGCCGACTCCTCCTTTGCCTGAAGCTATAGCCAGAAAATTAGTCCTCACCTAATATCATCTCCTTTATATAACTTAAGAATATTTTTGTCTTGTTATAATACTCCTGCATACTATCTATATCAAGGACCAACGGCTCTTCATCAGGCAGCATAACAGTAAGATTGAGTGTTCTTCTGAATTCACCAGCCACTTCTTTTTCAGAGCGCCTTACTTTCCTGAATGTCAGGAAGATGTTCATCATCTCCTGTATCTTCTCATCATCAGGGAATTCGCTCTTGATAGTATTCGCCTTTGATACAGGTGCGGTTGGCACATCCTTTATTCCCTTGAACTTATACAATGCATCCATGCACTTATCTATTGATGCAGCAAGCCTTTCTACTAATGAAAGGATAACATCCCCTGTCCTTGTGTATTTAAGGCTGACATACATAAGGTGATCTGCCCTTTTAAATTCATCGATAGCCTCTTTAATTGATTCTTCCATACTGATTCACCACTCTGTTTATTATTTCCAAAAATTCCTTTGTCCTTATTATATAATCTTTAAGTTTTGTAACATTTATCTCCCTCATCCGGTAATTTCCAGTGCATATCACAAACCGGTCTTTTCTTGAAAAGGTAACAGGAGATTCTCTATGGGCTGTAATGATTGCCTCGATATCCTTGATCAGTAGGAGATACTCCCTGTTTATGTGGTACTTATCAACCAGAGTATACCTGAATGCATTGAATCTTGATTCAAATGTGTCCTGGAAAGGGGGAATCCTCTTATAGTATCTTTCGATATAAAGGAGGGATGACATGCTTTTCTCAAGAGCTGAAAACACGTTAGTGATGACAGCCAAGAGCAATCTTGTATCCTTAATCAAAGGATATGTCTGAGTAAGCATGTGTTCAGCTAATCTTAGCTTCTGATTCGCCTCCTGCTGGCATTCAAGGAAACGCTCCATATTATAGCCAATTACGCCAGAACTTAATAAATTTTGTTGTTCTAAGGGCATTATTTGCCTGATTCTGCCAGATTCATGATTGCCTGCGCAAGATCGCCTTCTGCATCTTCTATTGCCTTTGCAGCAGCTTCTTTATCAACACCAGCCTGTTCCATGACAGTCTTTATGTCATCATCGTTGATGTCGGGCTTTGAAGACAGCGCCTGTTCATGTTCTTCTCCTGCAATCTGGTAAGTCTCCTGACCCATCATATTAACTTTTGAGACAGAGGGATTTGTTATCACAATCTCTTTCTCAGGAGTCCTTATAATCACTTCTGTTGCATCTATTTCTATCTGGGAGACTCCCATCTTCTTCATCATCTGATTCATCTTCCTTTGATTCATTCCAGGAAACATCTAAAACACCTCGCAGAGATTATTAAAACAGTACATAATAAGTCACCTTAATCCCAATATGGCATATCCTTGTGTATGCAGGATAATCATTATTATTATCACGATTATGACCATCACAATAAGCGAGCCAGGCTTGAACTGTATCTTGCTCTTGTACTCATCAAAATACCGTGTTATGCCTGCTGTGCTTGACGGCATCTGTACTTTGTCTTTTCCCATTATATCACATCCTTAGTGGCAATTCATTATTTGTAATAAAAATCCCAATCACAGCAAGCTGTGGGGAATTTTTAAACTTTACAGGAACCAATCGAAACGCAGCAAAGCTGCAGGGTACTGAATCCAGTAAAGTCATAGAAATCCTAAAATCCGAGTTACCCAGCCCTAAAGGACTGGGCTTGCTCCGGATTTTCGAGACGGATTTCTAGGACACAAAAAAAGCAGCAAGCAAAAATGCAATAGCATTCATCCTCGCCCTAAAGGGCAAGGCTTTCTGCTTTTTTTCGTGTAATAAAGTAAGGTCGGGCAGGTATAAGCCACCTTCTGTTGGAACCTTTGCAGCATATATGATGCCGATGCTCCATCTTAGCATTTAACTAAGCGTCATAAAAGGAAGATTCTTTTCAGGATCTACCCCACATTGACTTGCACAAACCGGGGCTGACCGTTTCAAAGTCACCTCAATGCAGCTCAGCGGGTTAACTCAGCCCTGTCGCCAGGACCTTCGCGCGCTTCACAGCCTTGCATATCAATGATATGCAGCACCAAGGGCTTACCGTTTCTTTTGTCGTTGCCGCGTGTTTCCACGCCTTGTTTCAGCAAGCGGTTGCTATGATGCAAAAATCAAGATTCTCACATCACAAGTGGGTGGACTTTCCTCATAGGCATATGCCTGCGAAAGCTAAGTTCCTGCCCTACCTTA
>DAOVBM010000010.1 GCA_030670545.1 Candidatus Woesearchaeota archaeon | reverse complement strand
TACTTCCCAGGCGGCGAGCTTAACACCTTCGTTTCGATACTACGCAATCGCGGAGATTGCGTAACACCTTGCTCGCAGCGTTTACGGCCAGGACTACTCGGGTATCTAATCCGGATCGCTCCCCTGGCTTTCGTCCCTCACCGTCGAATCCGTTCTAGCAAGACGCCTTCGCCACAGGTGGTCCTCCTTGGATTATAACATTTTACCGCTACCCAAGGAATACCTCTTGCCCCTCCCGGTTCCTAGTCTGCCAGTCTCCCTTGCAAGCCGCAAGGTTAAGCCTCACGATTTCACAAAGGATTTAACAGACCGGCTACGGACGCTTTAGGCCCAATAATCGTGGTCCCCACTCGTGGCGCTGGTGTTACCGCGGCGGCTGGCACCAGTCTTTCCCACCACTTATTCGCTAAGATACTTACTCTTAGCAAAAGCCCATGTTTTACATGAGCACTTGGGATCCCCTTATCACACTTTCGTGCATTGTAAAGGTTTCGCGCCTGCTGCACCCCTTAGGGCTAGGGCCAGTATCTCAGTGCCCTTCTCGGGGCTACCCCTCTCAGGGCCCCTACGGATCGAAGACTTGGTGGGCCGTTACCCCGCCAACAATCTAATCCGCCGCCAACTCATCCTTGAGCGTTGCCTTTCAGAGAAAACACATTCCAGTAGAAATCTCATATCCGGTGTTAGCCTCAGTTTCCCAAGGTTATGCCGGACTCAAGGGCAGATTATCGACGTGTTACTGAGCATTCTGCCGGTGGTTCCGAAGAACCCCCTTAACTTGCATGGCTTAGTCGGATCCCAATAGCAGCGACCTCCCGCAGGATCAACGGGGAATATTTTTATAGATCCTATATGGTCTAAGTTTCTGTTAAAGGAATTATCTACAATTTTACATTAGCTCTACATCATACTCGACTCTGAATCGAGTACTCATCTGAATGTGATAAATGACACATAATACCTCTCTATATGTGCATTAGAATTAACATATCTAATATATAGAGCATATTTGGAGGTGATAACGATTTTAGGTGAATAATGGGGAGTCTGGGGCGGTTTATAAATGTTATGTTTTTTGTGTGTAATAAGCCTACTGTGTAGGGAGCACCATTATCATCAGGTCAAAACTCTTTCGATTTTTACGTCTCACTCGTCGCTGAAGGTTGCCCTTAAGGATAGCAGGGTGTTCTAAACACATATGAGAGATTTTGAAGATGCTGGTGCTCCATCATATATGACTTAGGAGATATATTTTTTAGCACCTGCATACAGATCATAGAAAAACTTATTAACCACTGCAATTATAAAATCAATATGGGAGTTATCAGGAAATCGTTAAAATACATTATTCCATTCGTTATTTATATGGCTATTACTCCGTTATTAGGATTATTTATCAAAGAGCCGATGTATGCAGGATATATTATAAAGACATTTCTTGCAACTGGCGCAATAGTATATTACTGGAAGCAGTACAAGGAGATAAGATTCAGGATGGACCTGGCTGCTATATTCACAGGGATTATTATATTCATTGTCTGGGTAGGGATAGACAGATTTTATCCGCATCTTGGTGAGCCAAGCTCATTCAACCCGTTTGTTTTTGGAGGGATGCAGGCAGTATTGATTCTAATGATAAAACTATTTGGAGCTGTCATCACTGCGCCAATCATCGAAGAGCTTTTTGTAAGATCCTTCTTGATCAGATTTATAATCAGCGAGAATTTTGATAAAGTAAAGATAGGGGCATACACATTATCATCTTTTATCATAACAGTACTTTTCTTTGGATTCAGCCACAACAGGTGGCTTGCAGGGCTGATTACAGCAATTCTCCTGAACCTGCTGCTTTATAGGAGAAAGAACTTAGGAAGCTGCATCATTGCGCATTCAGTCGCAAACTTATGCCTTGCTGCTTTTGTGATTTATACTGGCAGCTGGCAGTTCTGGTAGACAAAAATTTTCTTCGAAAATGTTTAGGGGATATATTCTGAAAATCCCTCATAAGCGTTTTATCCCCCTTATACTACCCAGCTTGTTAATCGAAAATCGACACCCCCTTCCCAAGCTGGTGGCATGCTCGCTTTGATTGGGTCGATTTCCTCTGACCCTGCTTTTTCCAAAATATTATACCCTCAGTTAAATACACTGGGGAAAAAGTAGATTTGAAAGAAAATATTTCAATCAATATACTGCTTTATCAGCTGCTTTGGCCAGCCCTGCATCTCGAAAGCATCGACAATCTGTCTCTTTGTATAGCCTTTGTCAAGGTATTTAAGTATTAGCTGCCTTATTACCTCATACGTCTCTTTCTCTACAAACATCCTGCTTTCCATCTGCTGCACTCTCTTAAAGCCATAGCCCATCAGGGTCTTGAGCTTTTTCAGCTCCTGTTCAAAAGCTTTGACATCTTCAGCAGCAGCAAACATATTTTGGAGTTTGTCTATTTCCGGAATCCTTGTTTCAGCAGCCTTGCCAAGTTGTTCTTTCACTTCTCTAATAGCCTGCAGTGATTTTTGATGCTCTTTCATGCTGCCTGAAATCTTTTCTATGTCCAGCAGCCTTGTGCTAAAGTCGTCCATCACACCAGACAGCGCCTCTTTCACAACTTTTATATCCTCTGTTTTTACAAGGTCAGCGAACCTTACTTTTATCGTGTCAAATTCCTTGATCTGTTCCTTAAATGCGCTATTGGTGTCCTCTGCCATCTCCTTGAACTTCTCAAACTCGCTGAACCTTTCCTGCATCTGAATGAACATCGCTTCTACCTTGTTTGAATGCAGCTCGATTGCTGCTTCCACCTTTTTTATATTAGTCAGATCTTCCCTCACTTCCTGGGTAAGCTTTATCGTATCTTCTACTCCTTTAAAAAGCGCCATCCTTGACCTTTGGTCCTTGAGCTCTTTCATTATCATAGAATTCACTGCTTCATTGCTCTCCATCTTCCCTTTGATAGCTTCTATTCTCATGTCAATCTTGCTTATCTCTGTCATTATCTTCTCAGGCTCAAGCTGGGCCATGACCTCATTAGTCTTTGCGCTCTTGACCTCAAGTTCTGAGAATTCCTGCTCCTGGCTGACAACCATATTCCTGAGTTCACCAATTTGCTCGCTGATACTACTGAACCTTTCACTGAATATGATCCTTGTCTGGCTCAGGGCTTCCAGCTGTGTCTTTAATTTCTCTATCTCAATGCTTATATTAACAGGAATAGGCTTTGCAGTAGGAGCAGCTTTAGTTTTGCCTTTCTTTACCTGCCCTTTTTTCTGTTTATATTTCTCTTCAAGCGGAGGAAGACTATCTTCTGCCTCCAAGCTTTCAGAAATATTTTCACCTTTCTTTTTTTTCTTGAATATTGCCATTTTCCAAAAGATTGCAATGTTAGGTTGATTTAAATGATTTATAATGCATTCTACTTCCTGATGTTTTTAAACTTTTTGCTTGCGCCGGAATATATTCTGCTTTGCATCATAGTTGGATAGATAAAAAACAAAAACAGCATAATGTAAACTACAAACAATACCCAGCCAAGATTTGTATGGAAAAGCGACATTGCAAGATCAGGATTAAATGTGCCTACAAGGAAAAGTAGGTATATCCTTATTATTGTCATCACATACATACCAATAATTCCAACCATGAAATAAGGTACTATCTTCTTTTTATTAAGATCATTAAAGTCGTATATTACCAAAAGGATGAATATTGAAGTGAACATTGCCATTGACTCTATGCCTGAACATGGCGCCCCTATTGCAGCGCTGAATCCATTAACGCTCATTGAGAAATCATTGAAATTTAGCTCAGGATTGTTCATAGTCAGCCTGAATATCCCCATCACAGCAGTTCCTACGACATATGAAAAAAAGCCCCATGTCGAGCGCAGAAGCATTGCGAATGAAAAAAAGCAGAAGCTTATTACAATGGATATTGTTATTTCCTTATAGAATTTTTTGAAAGCAACAACATTGAATACAGAAAGAGCAAAAAACGCAGCTGCTACAACTGCAAATGCGTATTCCAGCAGCACAACAATATATATGCTGTTCCCAAGGAACAATGTGTTTACAAAATACTTGACAAACACTTTCAGTGCATAGAATATTAGCCCAATGTATCCAAACAGGAAGGTCTGCCTCCAGCTTTGGCTGTATTCTTTCAGGCCCATTATCTTATGCCTGCTGTACAGGAGGAATATTACTATTATGCCCAGATATATGAATTCTATATAAAAATAATTGATAGTATAATTCATCCCGCCTCCCAGAAGGTCTACTGCTATTTTTGCAAGAAATGGAAGTGCGATATAAAGAAGAGCGATGAATACTGCGCTCCTTAGCAGGAATCCCTGCAGGCCTTTGCTTAAATTCTCATCAAGCGCTTGCTTTATGTTTGAAACCATGCTTTTGATCATGTTAGAGAAATATAAATCAAGGAGTTATATAAAAGTTTTGATTTGTGGGGCTGGCAGGAGATAATATTAATAAATTAGATTAAAAATAGTAATATTTATATATTGGTATTACTTTCTAAGGTAATATGAATCAAAAAATATTAAAAATAATACTGGGGAGAATTGAATTGTTTGTGCCTTTGGTATTTACAAAAAAACAGTTCAGTATCCTTGAAAAGTATAATAATAAGGTCAAGCTTACAAATGCTGAAAAAAAATCATTATATACATCAATAAAAAAGAAGATGGAAGCGCTGGACTCATTTTCAAGAGAACAAAAGGACAGGGAATATTTTATTAATAATCCTAGGGATATATTGCCTCATAGGCTGATAGAAGCTAAAGAATTGATTGATGTCTATTCTAAAGACTATGATAAAATCTTTATAAGCGGCTCATTCCTGTATTCCAACAGATTCAGGGACATTGATATTTTTATTATCAGAAAAAAAGGCTATAAAGAGAAATATGATGGAAACAGGCACATAATCTTCCTGACTGAAAATAAGCTGGCTAATCCTGTTTTCCAGTCTGCTTCAGTCATATCTGTAGCTAATTTTGCCATACCCAGAAAAATAAGGAAGAAAAAGCCGTCATTATCCGAACTGATGACATTGTACCATGAAGCAGTTATTGAACATATACAGAAAGAAAAAAAACCAGAATCAAAAAGAAGGCTAATTTTTGATTATGACCTTTTTTGCAAGAATAAGCTGCTCAATCCAAAAGAATTAAAAAAAAGGATGGAAAAGACAAAACTGTATGATATGGATAAAATGATAAAAGAACTATGCAAAACTCTTTTTTCAAAGACATACCTGTATGTTGAAGCGCATACATATATAAAAACACTTAAAGAATCAATAGAAAATATCAGGCCTAACACACATTTGATAAGATTCAAGAATACCTATGAGGAGATGATCTATGGAAGGAAAAGAGGCAAGACAGAAGCTGTGTGAGATATTCGGAAGCCAGATAAAGCTCAATAAAGATTTTGACAAACATATCAGAAGATTGAAAGATAGTATGGTAGCTGAATTGATTGAATGGTGCATAAGATGCAAAGAGAACAAAGAGATAGGCTCTGTGCCGCAGAAAAAAGAATTTAAGAATCTCTATGTATTCTTTAGAAAGATTGGTTCAGATATAAGAGCAGTACTGATCAAAGAACAAAACAGCGATTTCATAGAATTAATCCTAAGCAGCCATAAGACATATGATCAGGCAAGATTAAAATTAGGTTACAAAAGAAGCTCATATTATGGCAGTTGAATATTATTTCTCTCCAGAAAACAGCCTGCAGAACAGGTAATTCAGGGGCACAGCAATAAGCCCAACCGCAAATATCCATACAATAAGATAATAAGGCTGCGCAAGCCATTGCGGATTTGTTGCAAAAAAGCAAAAGTAATGCGCGCAGTTTATGTTATATTCAGTTGGAGCAAAGAAATAAGACAGCAGATTGAAGAAAAATGAGTAGCCAAGGCATAAGAAATAGGCTCTTTTATGCATGCCTAACTGGTATGTGCCGTACAAAGCCAAAGGAATAACTATAAGATGATTCAGTTCAATATAGAATCTGGCTGAAGCAAAGCCAAATCCTGTAAACATATATTCAGTAATTGGAGCTGAAAACAGCCCTTTTGTTGTTATTAATCTTGTCAGAAAATCAAGCACCCATCCTGTCTCTGTTATCACTGATGCAATTGCAATGCTTGAAACAATCAGCCTGTTCCTGAACAAGAATCCCAGCGAAAGCAAAAGGAATATACTGTTGCTGAACCAGAACGCAACATAATAAGGCTCTTGTTTTATTGTCAGCACGATATCAAGAATTGCCCACACAAGAGCAATAGCTCCGATTATCCTGAAATGATTTTTCATGTGGATAATATTAAATTAAGTTTATTTATAGTTATGGTTTAAGAAGTGAAAGACCGAAAACCCATGCCAACTGAATAAAATTTTCTTTTTCCTTTAGCATGCGAGGAAATTAGTCCATGGCACAGATACTGATAAGTAAACAATGTCTTTTTTAGGGGTATACCATCAAATATTTAAAAGAAGGATTCTTTTCTAATAATTATGAATCCTATTCCAAATCCCATCACAGTAAATACAGGTGAACAAGAAACAGTTTCAAAAACAATTGATGATTTTTTCATTGAAACAAGAGACTTTGTTCGAAAAACCTATAAAGTACAAGAATCAGAATTTCAAATAAAGTCTGGCGAATTAGCATATAATTCTTTTCACATAACAGATGATAGAATTACATATTTATCTTACAGAGATATGGTTCTTGCTAGTGTTTTTGAAACTCGAACTGAATCTAATTATGTTAGATATACCTTTTTTAGAAATGTAGAGGGATTTGGAGAATTAGCATCTAAAAAATAATTGAATCTAACATCGCACTGTTAAATTCTTTTCTCATACTCAGTGTGGGACAATTGTGTCTGTAGAGTCGAGAAAATCTCAATATCATTAACAACTACTCTAAAATGATGAATAAACAGGAATATTTATATATAAATAATCAAACTTGATGTATATGATAAGAAAGTGGTTAAAGCGAATTTTGGGAATTAATGAAATAGAGAATAGAGTTGTTAATCTTGAAAGAGAAAAGGCAGATTTAGAAGGGAAAGTTATTGAATCTGAAAAAGAGAAAGATTTGATGAATCGCGCTGTCACGAGAAGTGTTTCTTTATCTGAAATTGTTAATGAAGTTCAAGGATTTTTAGGAGCTGTAAATATCCAAATAACAGACCAAAACTCTGGTTCTGCACTAGTAGCTTTAGAAGCAACTGATGTTATAAAAAAATATGGATTTGAAAGATATGTTGCTCCATTAGAGGTAGGATATCCATCACAAGTTATTACTATTGCTGAACTTCAGGAACACCCTGAATTATATATGCATAAATTAAGTAAGGGTTTTTTTCATTTTCCAGTTGGTTTAAATTTTGATGAAATTAATGAGACTCTAGGAAATAGGTTTGGTAGTATAGAATTAGATCTGAGCACTGCTTATTCAAATAATGGATGTTTTACATTTGTTTTGAAAAGTTTGTTGGAAAGAGTAGAAGGTTCTGATAGAGCAAATGAAGTTCTGGTTCAAGCGACTCAATTATCACATTTACGAAGGGCTAAATGCAGTAGTTGGGTTCATATGGATACCATAGATTTTCTTGCAAATTATGATGGTATTGTAGGATATATTAAAGATTTACCAGATGTGAACACAAGCGCAAAAATAAGCGCAATAAGCGCAATGGAAGTTGCAAGATTTACCTATCTAACAGCTTTAGAGATTGTGGGAACAACAAGAATCAGATATCTGTCTGATTTACTAAAATATGATAAAGCTGAAGAATCGCATACTATTACTGGAGATATAGAAGATTATAATCCAAATCAACAACTTAAATTAAAATTAAAAGCTTCATTGTTGTTTGAACCAAAAGGAACATCTTATGAAGATATTGAAAAATTATTGTCAATAATATCAATGAAACGATTTAGAGCATTAGCATCTGAAGTGACATCAAAGATATTAGCAAATGATAAAGCAAGAAAAGGTTTAACTTATAAAATAGACAAACCATTGGAGGATTACTCTGTTGGTGAAGCAGTAGTACTAGCAAGCTACTTTGCCAGAAATGTAATCACCCAATACCGAAAATTAGAAGATTCTGTTAATGAAATATTCATGGGAAAACCAAGTTCAGAAATATCTGGTAAATGTACTGATTATACTGGCTTAGCATTACATTATTTAAGAGAATATTTAGTCCCAATGCAGCCAGCAAAATTTAGAAACTGGCAGTTTGGTGTTGAACAAGATCACATAGGAGATTATAATCATTGTTATATAAAAGCTTTACATATTAATCCTGATTTAACTGTTGATGTATATTTTTTAGACCCTACTAGTTTAGCAGATAGAGGAATAAAAGAATTAAAATCTCCTCAGAAAGTAATACAAGGATTAGATGCAAAAAATTTCCCGCTAATGATAGAAAGAGATGCTGAAGATTTGTTATACGCTGCAAAAGAACGAATTGATTGAGAGTTTTCAAAAATCCGTCTTCAAAAGCAAAGCTCTATAGAAAGCTGCATTTAAAGTTATGGAGAATCAATAAAATGCCAGAAAATAAAAATCTATATGATATTTTAGGTGTCGAGAAAAGCGCTTCTTATGATGATATTAAAAAAGCATATAGGAGACAAGCATTAGAGAATCATCCAGATAGAAATGCTGGTTCAGTAGAATCACATAAGAAATTTGTTGAAATTGGACAAGCATATGAAACACTTTCTGATTCAGATAAAAGGAAACAATATGATACTTTTGGATCAACAGAACGTAATGGTTTTACATATAGCGAAGATTTTACAGAAACTGTTAATAGATATAAAGAAAGATTCTATAAAGAAAACTGGGACATTTTTCTTTCACAAATTGATGATGCAACAAGAATATTATATGCTGGATTTGATCATCCGGTTGATATTGGAACTGCAAGAACACATACATCTAAAAGCAGAACATTGCCAATCTTGAAAGGAGAAAAAGAAGGAAGCAATGTTAAAGTAACAAGCATAGGTCATAATTTCTATAATTACTTTTTAGGTGTAGAATTACAGGAACCTGTAGCCGCAACATTATTGTATCCAATTTCAGGACTGTTTGGAGGATACGCTCTATCAGGACATACTGATCCAGAAGGAGCACCAGCAATAACAAACTTTGAAAAAGCATATCACAACAGAACACCTATCCAAAAATTTGGTGTTGAATGCGGTAGTCCGTTACAAGCAGCATTAGCAATAAGATATTTGAATGAAGTCTCTAAACTTCCAGCTCAAGAAATTTTTGATTTGGTGCTTGATAAAACAAGTTATGGAAAGATTGATTGTATTGATTTCGATGCTGTTGGTGGAGATGGTGAGGCAAAATTAGCTAATATCCTTAATTTAGGTTTTGAAGAGTTTGCATATTATGATTTTGATGTAACTAATGCACCTAATTTTTTCAAAAGAATAAATGTTGATTGGTTTGATACTGAAATCAGAAGAAGTTCGGTTCATTTTGAATTTGCAGAGCAACCACTTCCTGCAATGCCAATACCATCAGAAGCGTTATATACTCCTACAACAGAAGAAATGCAAGCATTGGGATTAGCAAAAAGAGTCCTTGTAAGAAGTTTAGAGTATAAGGAAGATCATCCTCAAGAAAGATCTCAAATGTCAGGTGATGGAATAGTATCAGATAATTATCATAGAGCAGAATGGGGGAATATGAATTGGACAATCAACACTCCAAATGGTCTTGATACAGCAATGACTGCGTTTATGTTGAATCATATTTTAGTTCCAACTTTGAGTTATTTTGCACATGATAGATTAATGCTTCAAGATGGTCGTCCTAAGATGCAGTCGTCTGATAATTTAGAAAAAAGACTATAGACTTATGCTTTATAAAATTCTTCAGCGAATGAATAATCACTATGACCTTCTTTAGAACCTAATAAATTCAAACTAGATTTAACATGAAAATTCCTGTTAGTTTCGTTTTAGGTTACGAAGTTCTGGAAACCTGTATCCGCAGCGTAAATCTTGGTGCGCGTCATAAGTTTAATGTATCTAAATCAATTCTAGAAAAATCATAAAGCTTTTTTCCCTCTAAATCATAAAAACAAGTTTCAAATTTGTTTTTCTTATTATTGAATCCAAATAAGTTGGTTTGAATTAAATAAATCTGTGATTTTAATGGTTTACCAGGATAGCACCATAAAATCCATTTTTCATGTCCCTGAACATAATTATTTCTCAGAAGCATTTTCCCTTTAGCAATTAAATAAAATAGTAAAGTTTCTTCCAAAAAGAAATTTAGCTGATTTTCATCAAGCTTCTTTTTTCCGGAAAGTTTCAAATCTTCTTTCATGTATTTTTGAAACTTCTCATCTTTTTGGTAGAACTTCTTTAATTGCCCCAGAAGATTTGTATAATCTTTACATTCCAGTAAAGCTTGATTCCAAGTAATAAAAGAAAATGATTGTTCAATATAAAATGGATTTTTAGAGATTGTCTTTAGAACTTCATTTTTATGTGAAAGAACTAAAGGTAGAAATTTATTCTTCAAATCAGATGCTTTTTCGTCAGAATTGAAATAAAGGTAATCTCCATAAATAAAATTCAAACCAACTAATGGCTTTATGATTTTATCAGGACTAAAGATTTTCATATATTCCCAACAATTTTTTGCAGATTGGGAATTTGAGATGCGACTCATTGAAATTGGAAATACTAAAATCCCCTCTTCTGGAGGAAGTTTATTTATATCAAAAAATTGATTTGTGAGATATTTAATTTTCATATTTCTTTATAAATAGAATTGATTTATTAAAGTTTGTTTTTTAGTGCGCCAAAATTTATGCCAACCCGTGGGGCCTTTAGGTAAAAAAAGATTAGGGGGGTTGGATTTATGATGGGAATATTTTTTGAATTGCGTATAACTATTTGCGTTGTTAGTTGCCTTTTTCTATAATAAAAAGTCGAGTGAGTTATACAAGCGAGAAGTTTGTCCTTGATGATTAATTTTGCCTTTTAGATTTTTTGTATTGTTGGACTATGAAATCCAAACTTGATTTTATTACTTGCTTAGCTACAGGAACTTTATCATTAAGAAATTTAGCAACTTTTTCTCCTGCTCCTGAATAATAAAATTTAACAAATTGTCTCCCAAAATAGTTTTCTCGTAAAACATTGTCTCTAATTTCTCTCAACGTCTCAACTTCAGGAGCATGTTTATTTCCATATACGACTGTAGCAACATAACAACTTGGCATAACTATCTAAAAGAGTCATTACTATTTAAATATTTCTTCATCATCACAGGCAAATTGCAACTAACACATATTAAACATACTAATATTGCATTTAATAAAGGATATAGATGGTTTTGTGAACAAAAGAATCAGTTTTTAATTTTCAAGGATTTTAATACATTACATTTAAATCTTTATTGGCGAACTTAAGTGAACCTTGGGGTTTAATATCCCTACCTTTAGGTCGTGGGAGTAGGTCATTTAATTACACTTTCATAAAAGTTGAATAATGAACTGGCTTGTCTCCTTCTTCACTATTAAATTTTGAGCTTTGGACTTCTGATTAAGTTTTTTACTGACAAATGAAATTAAAACAATTTTTACCATTACTAATGATAGAATTAAAGAATATTATAAAGTTTGCTATAGTTGTGCGAAGTACTGGGGGAGTTCCGTTCTATCTAAAGAGCGAAGTGTTGCATTAAGAACAAGAATTAAAAGGGTGAGAAAACTGTAAATGGATTAATTAGTGTAGTTTCTTAAGTTAAAGTTGATAAAGTTTCATCAATTAAATTAATAGTTTCATTTTCTTTTTTATAAACTTTTGATGCAACAACTTCTAAATCTTTTGAAATACTTTCTATAAATTTATTCATTGCCTCTTGGTCTTGTGGAATTACAGATAAACTTCCACTAGCCAATGCTACATTAAACTGCTGTGAATACCGACTCAGTAAAAAGGCAAAATTATCATTTTGTAAAATATTATTTGAAAACTTTAACCTATTTCCAAAACTAAGCCTATCACTCAATTCTTTTGAAAAATCTATAATTTTGGATAAGAAGTAAGTAACATCACTAGTATACAGAAAGTCCCATGAAGCGATATTATTATATTCGTCTCCATGTTTACTTAAAATAACTCTTTTAATTACATTCTCATTCCCACTTCTTTCTTTATTAAACTCTTTTACTCGTTGAGCGATTAAAGATTTTAAATCAGATTTAAATTTAATAAGGTCTTCAAAAATTTGAGCGTACTTGTTGGGTAATATTTCTGCTCTTATATCAAATCTTTCTTTACCACATAAAACTCTTGGTCTAAGTTCAAATACAAAAGGAAATTTCTTTTTATCAACTATTAATTTGCCCTCTAATACAAATCCAAGAATCCCTGAGCGATCTTTAAGTTTTTTTATTCCTGATCTGAAATGAGATTCTAATATCCCCATATCAAATGATCTTTTTTCATCAGAATCGTCTGATGAATCCCCGACAAATAAGTAAACTTCCCGTTCTTCACAACGAAGTATTTTGAATAGTTTATCAAGGAATTTTAGTGCACTCTTAAATCTATTATAATCAATCTCTGAATTGTGCTGACTTTGGAATTTTACATATAATGCCATTTTAAACGATAAATACTTCAATTTCACTATTTCTTATTTTGACTGGGTGGTTCTTCATTTCATTACATAAGACTTTTGATCTTCTTCCCGAAAGTGTTTTTGCTTTCAATGGTTGTTGAAATTTAGCATTTGTTAAAAATGCCCAATTTAATGGATAACTTTCATTTTTCTCTTTTATTTTATTATGTGTAAAGGTCATTTGACGAATACCATCACTTACTTCTCTATTCCTACATTTTTTGATGTTTTTGTCCTCTAACAATATGCCCTCTTTCTGTCCATTATCTAATTGTACCACGCAGTAGCAGTCGCAACAGGTGTCATCTCCGTTTAAACTCAACCAGTCTCTCAAGCATTTTGTACCATTTGTTAAATTATATTCGTATGAATCCACAAATGCTTCCACTATGATATATTTGGAAGTACTATAATACCTGTTGATTACACTTCCAAAGGGCTTTGGTAATTTGATTTCTGCCATCCAAAATATTGTTAGGGATGGCTAGTATTTAAATTATTTGATACTTATGGCTTTAAGTCGCTTGGAAAGTTCTTTATAGCTCATTTCCTGTGTAATATCTGTTACTACTTTAAGGATATCAATATAGTGTTCTAACGAGTAATTCTTCCCAGCTTCTTCAATGCTAAACGAGCGAGTTTTGTCAAAATGGTTTTTTCCTCTTTCACCCTGTTTCTTGACTGTAACTTCACCCCATCTTTTCTTTGTTACTCTCATTTGATTATACCTCTAGTTTAATTATTGGTTATACCATTGATGTTTATAATACTTTCTATTTGCTTGCTTTTTGCGATAGAACAGATACCGATTAGAATAAAAGTGGAGATGGGAAATTGAACCCCCCAACTTGCCACTAAACGCGGATTTCTCTATTTTTTGTTTTAGATATAGCTTAAACTTACTTGAATCTAAAATGTTTTAAAAGTGTAAGTAGGCAAAATAGAAAATTTATTAAATGAATTAAATTATTCTATTATTATTTTTAAGTCTCTAAGTTTTTGTATTACATATGAATGCTTATATCTCTCCAAATAATCTGGAATATTGTGGTAAATATAGAATGATAGTTTTTTAATTTCTGTGTTATATCCTCGTGCCCTCTTTGTAATATAGTTGTAATTTTTATAAAGTTCATGTAAATATTGCTTAGCATAACCAATTGCTGCTCCATGATTGCCAATTTCAATGTTTTTGGTGATTATCTGTAATATATTATTTGATTTTAAGATATAGTATGTTAATCTACTATCACAATTTACCTTAGAAAACTCAGCCCACAATGATGGGATTGATAATAAAATTAAATTTGAATAAGATTTTTCACCCTTGTTTGCAAGATCAATATAGTACTCTAATCTTTCTATGTGTAACTTTAATTCTATTGCGAATGATGTTAAATAGGAATACATTTTTCGATTATTCTGATAATGAGACCAATAAATAAGACTAGCACTAGATGTAATACCCACAATCAATCCAAAAAGCACAGTTTTGGATATCTCACTGTCCCAATAGAAGCTGAGAGAAGTAATCATTCCCCAAATTAAAAAGAATAATATTGTCTTATATGTTATTTTCATAATCATCAAGAAGCATTGAAGGTTTAAAAAATTATCGAAAAACTCTGTTAATTATTAGAGGTAGTTCAATTACTCACGTCATTTAGTTAATATTAGACTATTTTAGCTTTTCAACTTCGTTCCATAAATATTTCTTTCATCTGTCATATTCACATAATGAAGAATAAGCCCAAAAAAAGGACAGAAATGGATAAAGCCCCTGGTGAGAGTTGCACTCACGACCTGCAGATTACAAATCTGCCGCAATGGCTACTATGCTACAGGGGCGTATGAATTTGATGTTTGTTTTTTTTTTCTTTTTTGTATGCTTGCTGAACAAAGTGAAGCAACATACTTCGCTCCTCGGTTGGCGAAATAACCGCTACTATGCTACAGGGGCATATTAACTTCTAAGAAACTGAGTTCATTTAAAAAGATTTTGATTGCTTCTTACTTATACCTATACAAATTCAGGAATCCTTTTATTTCTCCATGCAGGTCAGCTGTATCCTTTGCGACAGCGTTTTCATATCCTATTGTATAAGGCTTGAACACATACCTGTCAAATATTTGTCTTAAGAAGAAGAATATTGGTTTTCCTTCCCATCTGTTCTCCCAATCTGTAACAAGCCACCCATCAAATACTACCTGTACCCTGCCCTTATTCATCTTGACTTTTACGCCTTCTCTTTCAACCTCAACCTCTGTTATCCCTGTCGCAATTAACCTTATGTTTAGGATTATCTTTGCATAATCTGTAATCTTTTTCCACGGCTGCAATAAAAGCTCTATGTTTTTACCTTCTGGAGTAATCTTCTCTATATTTTTTTTCTCCATCTTGTCATATCCTTTCTCACGCAGCCAATTGTCTATAATAGCATAAAGCTCAGGCATACTGAAAATACCCTCGTATATGATGCGCAATTTGTCAACTACTGTTTTTGTCTCAGCCATTTTCACCACACATTGTAAAAAGCATTTGTTTTTGTATCTGAATCAAGATATTCCTTCATGAGAGTCTGGAGCTTATAGAGATGATAGTACAGCATATCCTCCCAAACTGTCTCAAATTCTTTCTTAAAGATAAATCTTTCGTAAAAATCCTTTATCTTCCCTAAAAAAGGATGGCCTTTAAATCTTCCGCTATAGTCTTTTACAGGGTCGCATCTCATTTCAATCCTCAGCCTTGCTTTTGTCAGCTTTACCTTCTTACCATCCTTGATAACTTCTACTTCTTCTATGTCCTTGATGAATAATCTTACTGCTATTGTAAACCTAATGTAATCTGTAATATTCTTCCATGGAGCCCATAGAATTTCTTCTTCATCTTTTTTTGCCTTATATGCAGTCTCTTCAAACTGGTATCCCTGCTCCTCAAACCATGCAACACATTTCTTGTAAAAGCTATCAAGGTCAAATATTCCATCATATTTAAGGATTAAGGGCAGAGGCTTTAAAGCTATATCCATATTTTATTCCCTGTTGATTTTGATTATATAAATGTATCGATAAAAACAAGAAATCTAAGACAAAATATTATATACCCCTCCTTATTTATCCCAATATATGAGATACACAATCCTTGATTGCTATACAGATGAGCCTGCAGGGCTTGGAGTTCCGCCATATCTTGGGATATACCCTAGATATCTGGCTGGCTATCTTCTTGGACAGGGACATAAAGTAAATTATCTTACAATAGATGACTTGAGGCTTATCAGGATATACAACAACATAAAGAAAGAGCCTACTGAAAAAGAGAAAACAAACATAAGGATATACAACACAACAGGGAGGGATGTGCAGGATCTGCTTGATAAGACAAATATTCTGATTGTAATACTTGGTGTCCATGTGCCTGGCAAATATCTTTCTGCTATACCTGGAACATTAAGAGAGATAGCGTCTCTTATAAAAGATATGCCCTGCAAAAAGATACTCTCAGGGCCAGCGATCTATGGAACCCAGCTTGAAGGGGGGAAATTTTTTGAAAAAGCAAGGACAGATATATTTGATGAGATCAAGGAATTCAGGTTCAGCTATGATGAGATTGCAGAATATGCTTTAAAAGGAGCTATAATCGCAAAGCAGATACCGCAGTTAAGGATAATCGAGATAGAAACAAGCAGGGGATGCTCAAGAAAAAGGGGATGCTCATTCTGCACAGAGATTCTCAAAAGCCAGCTGCAGTTCAGGAAAGCAAAAGACATACTTGCGGAGATAAAAGAATTCTATTCGCAGGGAAGAATGTATTTCAGGCTTGGAAAGCAGAGCTGCTTCTATGCATATCCTGAAGCAGCAAAACTGCTGAAATCAATAAGAACGCAGTGCAAGAAAATAAAGATTTTGCACATTGACAACGTAAACCCTGCAAATGTAATAAGTGATGAAAAAAAAGGTTCGCCAATAACAAAAGCAATAGTTAAGTATTGCACTGCAGGAAATGTTGCTGCTTTTGGAGCAGAAAGCTTTGACCCTGTTGTATCCAGGGAAAACAATCTTAATTCAAGCGCTGAAACAACATACAAGGCAGTCGAGATACTCAATAGATATGGAGCTGAAAGAGGAGAGAATGGACTGCCAAAATTTCTGCCAGGAATTAATATATTGTTTGGATTAAAAGGGGAAAGCAAAAAGACGCATGAGGAGAATATACAGTGGCTGAAAAGGATGATTGACAATGATCTTCTTATCAGGAGAATAAACATCAGGCAGGTCTCAATATTTGAAGGGACAAGGCTGTATGAAGAGTGCGGGAATAAATATCTAAGAAAAAACCGAAAATATTACTGGAAATGGCGCAATGAAATAAGGCAGGAGATTGATTCTCCCATGCTTAAGAAGCTGGTTCCAGCCGGAACTGTATTAAAGGATGCTTATTCAGAGATATATGATGGCAAGACCACATTTATGAGGCAGATAGGAACATATCCTTTGATAATTGGAGTAAAAGGAAGATTCCCCCTTAACAGGTTCTATAATCTAAAAGTAACAGGGCATATGCTGAGGAGCGTTATTGGAGAGGTTGTTGAGTGATTTTTCTTGAAAAATCGATGTTAAAAATGGCTTTTAAAATGCCTGAAAACCTTACTATCTATGCTTGAAATTGCTGTTTTCTCATTTGTTCTTACTAATCAATGATAAATAACCAAAAGATTTATATACTATCTCTCATTACCTATTTTATATAGTTTTAATTGATAAAAAAGTAGGTAAAACAAAATGAATCTGAAAAAAACATGCGCAATTTTAGCAGGAATTGGAATAGGCTATATGTCTTTTCTGGGAAATGTATATGCTGATAGTTTTAAAATTGCCAGATGTAATCATAATATAAATACTGAATTGCAATCAGGAAATAGTCTTGAGAGAAGTATAGGTAATGAATGGAATAATCTTAAAAAAGAAACTAAACAGGATGAAATGCTTAGGAAAAAGAATAGCAGGATGTATGATGATTTTTTAGATGCAGTGAAATATGGTAAAAAAGGTAAATTAGTTCTTAAAAAAAGTTTCTTGCCTGGTATAGATTTTTTAAAGGCAGTGAAATATGATAGAGAATTAATTATTAAAACAAGTTTCGTGCCTGATGTATTAATCAAAGAACGGCTTTTGTATGGGGAAGATGTTTTTAAGACTAAAGGTAATGGAAGGATATACCATAATGGGCAATCTCTCTCTCTCCAGGATTTTGAAAGAAAATATAAGAATCTAATAAGGAATCCTTCCTAAAGGAGGTAAATTTTAACTGCATCTTAAGTGTAACAGCTGAAGATGTTTTAATTATAAAATGCATTTGTAAAATTCTGAAAATCCACATGTTTTGACAAAGATTGGATAGGAGATGCTAATATTATTCCTATTGCAAGAAGTGATGCTATTTTTGTTTTATATATAATTTTAATCTTATTTTTTCTTTAATATCCTCTAAATCTATTTTTTCTCCGTAAGTAAAAAGTCAGATGTCATGGAGCACAAGCATCTTCAAATCTTGATGAGCGTAGCTCATTAAGAAGTTAGAGAGCTTTGCTCTCCAACTACTCTAGATGTGTTTTAGAGGGCTCTGCGTTCCCGAATGGAGCGACCCCTCGCGACGAGCAGGAGGGGAAATTAATGGAGTTTTGACCTGATGATGCTAGTGCTCCTTGAGTAGCAGACTTTTTACTTCTTTTTCTCCGCAATATTTATATACTTATATACAAAAGAATCTTGTTAAGCTAAAATATAAAATGAGAAAAGACATAATCATAAAGCTTGAGAATGTATGGAAGACTTATCTCATGGGAGAAGATAATTATGTCCATGCATTGAGAGGCGTAAACCTTGAGGTTAGGAAAGGAGAATTCCTGGCAATTATGGGCCCTAGTGGATCAGGAAAAAGCACAATGGTCAATTCTGTCGGCTGCCTTGATGTGCCAACAAAAGGGAAAATCTATCTTGAGAGCCATGATATATCAAAGCTTCATGAATCAGATCTTGCGCAGATAAGGGGTAGGATGATAGGATTCATATTCCAGCAGTTCAACCTTATAAACACACTTACAGCATTGGAGAATGTCATGCTGCCTATGATATTTCAGGGGATGATTCCTGAAGAAAGGGATGAAAGGGCAAGAGAGCTCCTAGAACATGTTGGGCTTGGTGACAGGATGCATCACAGGCCTTCTGAATTAAGCGGAGGCCAGCAGCAAAGAGTTGCTATTGCAAGAGCGATTGCAAATGATCCAGAAGTTATACTTGCAGACGAGCCAACAGGAAATTTAGACTCAAAAACAGGCAACGTTGTAATAGATTACCTTCGAAAACTTCATAAAGAAGGAAAAACAATTATTATGGTAACACATGATTCAAATGTTGCTAAAGCAGCAGAGAGAAGAGAATATCTGAAAGACGGAATAATAGTTAAATCATTATAAAAAATAACAAGCCAAATAATAAGTCAAAAGGAGGAGATAAAATGAAAAAAATAACAATAAGCGCTATAATCATACTGGTACTTGCTATATATGCCATACCAGGCATTTTGGCAACATCGCTGACAACTACGAGGGATATAGACATAAGTCTTATCAGCCAGATTCCTGATCCAGTTGAACCAGGGTCTTATGCAGAGTTTAGATTCAAGATAGAGAATTTTGGATCTTCCAACCTGGAAGATATTGAAATTGAGATGATGGATGATTTCCCATTCTCCCTTGAACGCGGAGAAGAAAGAGTAAAATTCATTGGGACATTAGGCGCAAGGCAGGTTGCCAGCAAAGCGTATACTTTCATGTATAAAGTGCGCGTTGACTCAAACGCATTGGTAGGAGAAAATACAATAGAGCTAAGATGGCGCTCAAATGAAGGCAGTTGGATCAAGGAGTCTTTTGTCATTAACATATGGACTGAGCCAACTCTTCTTTCACTGAAAGAAGTCTCATCAGAACCTTCAAGGATAAAGCCAGGCAGCGTGGCAGATATTAAACTGGTGCTGTGGAACGGAGCGCGTTCGTTCATCAAGGATGTGAAAGTTAAGCTTGTTCTTGTGCAGCTTATCCAGACAACGACATCCATAAGCTACGAAGAACTTCCATTCTCACCGATTGCATCAAGTGATGAGAAGATTATCACAAAGATGGAAAGCATGTCTGAAGCTGATGTCCATTTCAAGCTTGTAGTCAATGCTGATGCTGAAGCAAAGATATACAAAGTTCCTGTATCCATAAGTTACCTTGACGGAAATGGAAGGAGCTATAATCAAACAGCCATAATCAGCCTTATTGTTGGCGATGAGCCAGACCTAATCGTCGGAATCGATGATTCAGAGATATACAAAGCAGGTCAGATAGGGACTATTAATGTGAAATTCGTGAACAAAGGACTTAGTGATGTCAAGTTCCTTTATGTCAGGCTTAAGGCTTCACAGAATTACAATATCCTTTCTTCAGAAGACGCATACATAGGCAATATAGATTCTGATGACTATGAGACTGAAGAGTTTAGGATATACCTTAAGAAAAGCCAGAATGGCTATGCAACACTTCCTCTTGAGATAGAGTTCAAGGATGCTAACAATGTTGAGTACCAAAAGACAATTGAACTTAAGCTCAAGCTGCTTAGTGAAGAAGAAGCAGCGCTTGTAGGATTAAAGAAATCAAATACAACAACAGGAATATTAGTGACTCTTGCAGTAGTGATTATAGGTTTCATAATCTATCGGAAACTTAAGAAGAGAAAAAAGAAATAGAGTATTTGTTTAGCATCTTCAAAATTTTCAAAGGGTTAACGCAAACTCTGCTTTCCTGAATGGTATCCCCTGCGGCGAGCTTGAGGGGTTATGGAAGGAATTTTGACCTTATAGATACTAAATAAATAAAAAAAGATGCGATTATGATAAGAAATGATAAAAGACTATTTTATACTTACCTTCAGAAGCCTGAGGAAAAGGAAAATAAGAAGCTGGCTTACTATGATAGGGATATTTATAGGGATAGCTTCAATAGTAGCTTTAATTGGATTAGGTGAGGGACTTAGAGAAACTATAAATTCTCAGTTTGGTTTTCTAGGAACAGATATTTTAGCAATTACAGCTTCTGGTGGGCTGGGTCCTCCTGGCAGCGGTGTTGTTGATTCTTTAACAGACAAAGAATTGAATGAGCTTAAAAGAGTAAAAGGAATTGAAGGGGCAGCTGGAAGAATAATGGAATCAGTAAAAATTGTTTTTAATAAAAAAATAAGTTTCAGCTATGCAATAAGCCTGCCTGACGGAGATGACAGAAAGATACTTGAGCATGTTATGACTATGGAAGCTCAAAAAGGAAGACTTTTAGAAGATGGGGATAAAAATGTTGTCTTCTTGGGATCAATGTTTTTTGATAAAGATAATACTTTTGGCAAAATTATTTCTCCAGGATCCAAAGTTGAAATACTCGGCAAGGAATTCAGGGTTATTGGTATAATGGAAAAAAAAGGCAACCCAATGCTTGATTCTGTTGTATTTATGAATGAGGATGATCTGAGAAATTTAGTTGACAGGCCAAAAGATGAATATGATATAATAGGTGTGAGATTTAGTGAAAGTGCAGATATAAATAAAATAAAACAAAATATTGAAAAAAGATTAAGAAAAATAAGAGATGTAAAAGAAGGTGAAGAAAATTTTGCAGTTGAAACCCCTGCTTCTATGTTAGAACAGGTTAATTCAATTATTCTTGGAATACAGATATTTGTCTATATAATTGCTGGAATCTCTATTTTAGTTGGCGGCATTGGAATAATGAATACTATGTATACTGCTGTTGTTGAAAGAACAAAAGAGATTGGGATAATGAAGTCAATTGGAGCTAGGAATTCAACCGTATTTACATTATTTTTTATTGAATCTGGTCTGCTTGGAACAGTTGGAGGGATAATTGGTACAATTATAGGCTTTTTAGCAGCAACAGGTCTTGCATTAATAGGTAGACTAATATTAAAATCTGAACTTATAACAGCTTACTTCCCAATGGGTTTGATAATTGGAGCAATCTTATTTTCTTTTATCCTTGGTTCATTTTTTGGAACCTTGCCTGCAATACAAGCTTCAAAATTAAATCCAGTAGATGCTTTGAGGCACACTAAATGATAAAAGACATATTAAAATATTCAATTTCAAATTTGTGGAACAGAAAACTTAGAAGTTTTCTTACAATTCTTTCCATACTCATCGGAATAACAGCTATATTTGCATTATCTAGTTTTGGTCTGGGAATACAATATTATATTGAAGACCTGGCAAAACAGATGGGTACTGACAAAGTAATGATTATGCCTAAAGATTATATAACTGCAATGGGTGAAAGCAATGTAGAATTTACAGATGATGATGTTGACTTCCTTAAAAAAATAAGAGGAGTAGATGAAGCGACAGGAATGATAATGTCAAGTTGTAAAGTCAAATTCAAAGATTATAAAGAAATATATCCTTATTTAATGGGGATGTCCACTGATACCAAAGAAAAGATATTAGTGGAAGAAATGTTTGCTGGTTATGGGTTGGAAAAAGGGAAGGCTCTAAAAAAAGGAGATGTTCTAAAGGTAGCATTAGGATATAATTATCTTATACCTAATAAGGCATTCAAAAAACCAATTTCTGTAGGAGATAAAATTGAAATTAATGATGTTAAAGTAGAGGTTGTAGGATTTTATGAAGAAATAGGAAATCCAGCAGATGATCTAAATGTATATATTTCAATAGAAGGAGCAAAAGAGATATTAAAAAAAGAGACTTATTTTTTCATTCTTTTAAGAAGCTCTCCTGACCAAAATCCAATAGAATTAGCAGATAGAATAAAAGAAAGATTCAGAAAATACAAAGGCCAGGAAAAAGGAGAAGAAGAGTTCTTTGTACAAACATATGAAGAAATGATGGAAATATATAGCACGGTAATAAACACCTTAATTGGAGTATTAGTCTTGATAGCTTTAATTTCAGTATTTGTTGCAGCTGTTAATATAATGAATACAATGTATACAGCTATATTAGAAAGAACAAAAGAGATTGGTGTAATGAAATCAATTGGAGCTAAAAATATATTTATACTCTTTATATTTATGGTAGAATCAGGAGTTCTTGGATTAATAGGGGGTATTATAGGTGTGGGTTTTGGTTCTTTAATTGCCAAAGGAGGAGGTTTAATAGCTGCTTCACAAGGTCTTGCAATGCTAAAGCCAGCATTTCCTGCTTGGCTAATAGTTGGGTGTTTGGCATTTTCTTTTATTGTAGGAAGCCTGTCTGGTCTAATGCCAGCAAGGCAGGCATCAAAGCTTAAGCCTGTCGATGCATTACGATACGAATAAAATGAGTGTCGCTAATGTCAAGGAACGAACAAAGTGAGTGACAGACTTTGCGTTACGAGTAACGCAAAGCTACGAACGATAGTGACTATGCTTTGCGTTACGAATGAAATGAGTATCGCCAAAGTCAAGGAACGAACAAAGTGAGTGACAGACTTTGCGATACGAGTAAAATATAAAATCTAGCTCCATAAACTCAAAATATGCGAGATAACCCACAAGCTTTATATAAAATAAGTGAAAAACATAATATCATAACAGAATCATATATAATGTGGTAAAAAGGGGGATTGCTATCACAAAAAAATCAATAGATGATTTTATAGGGCTGATAAAGAGCAAGAAGTCAATTGTCATAACAGGGCATAAGGAGACAGATGCTGATTCTCTATTTAGTATTGTGTTCTTTGATCGGTTTGTAAGAAATGTAAATCCAGATGCAGAAATATATTCCTGTATTGATGAGATTGAGCAGGTTACAGAAGATACTGCAGAGCTTGTCAAGAAATATTCTATAGATGTAGGGAATGCAAAAAACCTTAAGTTCAAGACAACACCAGATTTAATGATACTTGTAGATAACCAGCTAGAGACCAATTATAGCCTGATGCCTAAAGGCATTCCGCTTACAAAAAATGGAGAGGTTGCAATAGATGTGTCATGCTGGGATCATCACATAATCTCAGACGGGGAGTACTTATCAGATTTCAGGGATGATACAGTAAATTCCACAGCAAGCATAATAATAAGCAGATTTATGGCAGAGCAGAATGGGAGCTATATAGAATCCCTTAAGGATGATCATGAATTATGCACAGTCGGTTACCAGGCAGTTCTTGTTGATAGTGGTCTTAAAGAAAGCATTATAGTAAAAGAGGACAGGCAGGCGCATGATTTTTTTAAGCAGTCAGCTGACCTGATATACCTCTATCAGCTTAACCAGAACAAGATTAGTGAGGCAACTGCTTCGGTCCTTGCAAAGGCTTATGATCCGAATAGCAGGAAAAATATAAGAGACATAGTCACGTATTGCTATGTGCCTAGGATGAAAGAAGGGCAGACTAAGGAGCTTGCGATTGTAGCAAATGAAATACTCAGGATATCCACATCCAGGACTGAATCAATAGTTGTAGGCGTTATTGACGAAGGTGAAGATAAAGAGAATACGCTTAGGATGAGCATACGGTCAGAGAAACCTGACAGAAAATTCAATGCAAAGAGTATTGCAAAGATATACAATGGTGGAGGAGACAGGTATAAGGGAGGAGCTCAGATAGGACTGGGGATATTGAAATACTCAATTGATATTCCTGAATTTGAGAAACTGATAAGTGATGAGATAGAGTTCAGGTTATTGGGGTCTGAGCTTAATGAATCAGGAGACAAACTCAAGAAAAAGACTCTTGTTGAGCCTACACCGCTTGAAGTCCTTGTGCAGGATAGAGAGATTGAAGGAGATGTTCCAGCATTGATAGGAAACGCTATGCATAATTATTCATTAAGGGGCAATAACCAGTATATTACATTATTTGCAAATCTAAACATTGATTCTGAGAATTCTTCTGAAAAACAGCTTAATGAGAATGATATAATTTCTTTATTCAAGATAGAAGACATTTACTTAAAGCGTATGGATGATACTACAAAATTCAAATCATGCAAGGCAAGTGTTGTATACAGCCTTATAAATGGGGAAGTTGAGCCTTATGTAGTGGGTGTTGTATCTGTCAAGAACAATGAAAATAATAATGGCCGCCTTGATCCTGAAGAAATAGCAAGAAATATATTCAGGAACAACAGCACCTTAGAAATAATAAATATGCAGCCTAATGGGATAAAGAGGGCAGTTGTAAGGATACCCCTTCCTTTTCTCCAATATACCACACAGCATCAATACCTCCATAAGATAATATATACTGAAGTTGAAGAAAGATTAAGCAAGGCTCTTGGAGATAAGAGCAATGTGCTGGTTGAGAAATAGGATTATGCCTTAAATCTTATTTTCGGCTCTGCAGCCTTAAGCCTGAGTTCTATAGAATCTCCATTTCCTTTAATATTTTTCCTGATATAATTTCTTCCATCCCAAGTATCATTTCCATCACTGATAAAACTTACAGGCATCCATATCTTCTTGTTGCAATTTCCACATGTTGTTGACTTGTAATGGGTTTCCCTCGTGAACTCAGAATACCATCTATTTTCATTCATATCTGTTCTGCAATAAGGACAGAATTCTCTTTGATGCTCCTCTTTTATCCAGTGGTGGTCCATGCATTTCACTTTTGTTTATTGCTATATTTTGTTCCCTATGATTCTCTGTTATAATTACCAGATTGTTTATTCTTAGAACATATAGGGGTTTATATAGTTTTTGTAATTGGAATGGTTATTTCGGATGAGATATTTTAGAGTTTGTCAGAAAGATTTATTAACAAACTTTAATTCTTAGCAGCTATGGCAAAAGAAAATGAGTCATATAAAGAACTTGAGTCAAGGAGAAGTCCTGAATCACTTAAAAGACTATACCTTGAAAATTTAAAGCTGACAAAAAAAGCAATAAAAGAGTCAACTGGCAAAGATAACCTAATAATACAGACAATAAAATCAATCGAAGACCTGAAGGTTGGCGCAAACAAATTAGCGAAAAGGCTGCGTGAATGGTACGAGCTCTACAATCCTGAATTCTCAAGAAGCATATCAGACCACCGGAAATTTTCACAACTTATAATCAGCAAGAGCAGGAGTGAGCTTCTGAAAGAGATAGGGTTGAAAGAAGCTGAATCAATGGGAGCTGATATTGACAAGAAAGATATTGATGCAATACTACTGCTGGCTGTTCAGATTATCACATTCTACGATACAAAAGAAAAGTTGGAGGAATATCTTGATAATGCAATGGAGCAATTCTGTCCTAATACTAATGCACTTGCAGGAAGCCTTATAGCAGCAAAACTCCTAGAGCAGGCAGGTAGCTTTGAGAAGCTTATGGGAATGCCCTCTTCAACAATACAGCTGCTTGGCGCAGAGAAAGCGCTTTTCCGTCATCTTAAGACAGGAGCAAGATGCCCAAAATACGGAATAATATTACAGCATCCTGTTGTCGCAAAATCAAAAGATAAGGCAAAGGCAGCAAGAATGCTTGCAGATAAGATATCCATCGCAGTAAAGGTTGATTATTTCAAGGGCGAATTTATTGGAGACAAGCTAAGGAAAGGCATTGAGGACAAGTTAAAATGAGAAAATCAAGGATATTTGAGGTATTTGAACAGAAGAAAGGTAAAAAATTAATCATATATACTAAGAATCTTGTGCATGGAAAAAAAGTATATGGTGAAGACCTTGTAACTGAAGATGGTGTTGAATACAGGGAATGGACACCTTTTAGGAGCAAGCTTGCTGCAGCAATCATGAAAGGATATCTCAATATAGGCATCCGAAAAGGTGATATTATCTTATATCTTGGCGCAAGTTCTGGAACAACTCCTTCGCACGTTTCAGATATTGTCGGCAAAGACGGTTTTGTGTTTGCGCTTGACTTTGCTCCACGAGTTGTAAGGGAACTTGTTTACCTTTGTGAAGAGAGGAAGAACATTGCGCCGATATTAGCTGATGCAAACAAGCCTGAGACTTATGCTGATAAGCTGTCTCTTGTTGATGTTGTTTATATGGACATTGCGCAAAAGAATCAGGCAGAGATATTTCTTAAGAACTGCAGGCGATTTCTTAAAAAAGACGGTTATGCCCTGATTGCAGTAAAGGCACGAAGCATAGATGTCACAAAAAAGCCAAGGCAGCTCTTTGAGATTGTAAGGAAAGAGATTGAAAAGGAATTGGTGATAATTGATTACAAGATTCTTGATCCTTTTGAGAAAGACCACTGTATGTTTATGTGCAAGAAGAAGTGAAATGTTTATTGGCTGAGAGGTTTCCGAAAGGTTTTTATATATAGGCTTTTAATTATAGAGTAAAGTTTAATCTGGTGGGCAATGGTTTGTTTATAAACTAATGGGATATTTATTATCAATTATTATAAAGAGGATGTAGATATGAAGAAAAATAAGATTAATAGGATATTCTTTGTTATAATAATTGGTTTGATGTTTGTGCTAGTTGGAAGTGTTGGAGTGAGCGCAATCTCAGCAACAGGCGGGACAATCACTACTTATTCTGATGGTGGTGTAAACTACAAAGTTCATACATTTACCTCTTCTGGAACATTTACTGTTACTGAGAGTGGTGATTTAGAAGTTCTTGTTGTTGCTGGCGGTGGTGCTGGTGGTTTTGGTGGATACGCAGAACCAGCAGGTGGAGGTGGTGCTGGTGGTTTAATTTATGATTCTTCGTATGCAGTATCAAGTTCACAAGAAATTTCGATTATAGTGGGTGCTGGTGGTCAAGACAGTGGTAGCGCTTCTACAAATGGTGAAAATGGGGGAAATTCTATCTTTGGTACACTTACTGCTATTGGTGGTGGTGGTGGAGTTTCAGGTGGGTCACCACCTGTTGCATCCTCTGGTGGTTCTGGTGGTGGTGGAAATGGATATGTACAAAAAAACCCTGGAGATGGTACTGTAGGGCAAGGGTATGCTGGTGGTTTTGGTTTTGGTGTCCCTAGTTATTCAGGTGGAGGAGGGGGAGGTGCTAGTGAGGTTGGTGCTAATGGAGCAAATCAACAAGGAGGGGTAGGAGGTGATGGTATTCAATATTCTATTTCAGGTACACCTACATACTATGCAGGTGGCGGTGGAGGTGCTGGTTGGACTGCAGGCGTTCATGCTTATGGAGGACTTGGCGGTGGCGGTGAAGGGGGTAAGTATGGTAGCAGACTAACTGGTGTGTCAGCAACTGCCAATACTGGCGGTGGCGGTGGCGGAGCAGCTAATGGCGCTGTAGCAGGTAATGGTGGCTCAGGAATAGTAATAATAAGATATATCATAGGAGTTAATTTTGAAATCTCAAACCCACAGCCAGCAAACAATTCCATACTTGCTTTTGGCACAACAAATACAACATTAGGAGTTTCAACTAACATTAATGCAAATTGCAAATATTCAACAAGCATTGGTCAGGCTTTTTCATCTATGACACCATTTACCATAAGTGGAGGAACTTTCCATAATTCATTAATTACAGGATTAACTAATGGTGGAGATTATGATTATTACATTAAATGCAATGATACATCAACTGCCAATATAACAGATGATTATCATATACATTTTAATGTTTCAGATACTGGAACATATAATCTTAATTTTGGTATAGAAAGTGATTGGATACAGGAGGATGATATAAATTGGACTAATTTTGATGGTGGGGAAATAAAACTCCACCAAATTCAGGGAAGCATAGCTAATATCGCAAATGAGGCCACAATTACTAAAATAGGTGGCGTAGGTACTCTATCTGGGTTGGTGGATGGTAATAAAGTATCCTATTCCTGGGATGATACAGCCAGTGCAAATGAAGGGGTTGTTTTCACTTTTTCATCAACCAAAAATGTAAGCAGTCTTATTGTTTACAGTAGTGACTCTTATCCAGTCCATGGTTTAAACTTTTATGTAGACGGGTCATTTGAAGCTTCAACATCTGATACTATTTCCAGTATTTCTCCATGGATTGTTAATTTTTCTACTCCTGCAACAGGTACTGAATTCAAAATAATTCGTCCAAATACAGGCTGGGATCAAACGTTATCAGAAATAGAACTTTATGGTTATACTTTAGCTTATCCAATAATACCATACTATATCTATTCAAACAATGCTCAGATTGACACTTCATCCTGGTCTGTAATCAAGTCAGTTACAACAACTGAAACAACTCCTACTGACACATCAATTAAATATCTGCTTAGTTTTGATGGAAGAAGCAATTGGAAGTACTGGACAGGCTCTGCCTGGGCAACATCTATTCTTAATGACCTTCAGATGAATGGTATGAGCAAAACAACACTTCAAGCAATAACAGAAAGCCAATGGTCTTCTGGATTCAGTGCAGGCACATTAGACTTTGCAATTGATTTAGGAACAACTAATTCAGCAAACACTCCTGAGTTGAGTGGAATCACTATACAATATTCTGAAGGAGTTGTTGCTTGCGTTGACATTGACAATGATGGTTATGGTGCAGAAGGCACAAACTTAACTCAATGCGACAATCCAACTGTTCCTGACTGCAATGATAATAATGCAGATATTAATCCTGAGGCTTATGATATTGTAGGAAATGGGATTGATGAGGACTGTTCAGGATCAGATGCAAGTTATAATTTTAGCATTGAAACAGAATTTTTATATCCTTCAGGAACATCTACTTATTATGTTGGAGATGATATCTGGTATCAGATTACAATCAGAAGGAATGGAGTGTTATATGATCCTCCAGGCATAAAATTAAATTTGACAAACCATTACGGCATTATTTACGACTCGCACACAAAATCAGATATGACTCATGTTTCAGCCGGAGTTTACAAAGGATATTTTGATTCAACAAGCTTTGATAACAGTGTTCCTGATATTAGGTATGATATATGGATATATGGAAGTATGAATGAGCAGTTGGATTATAATGTCCATTATGATTTCACATTTCCTGATGGCACAGCTCCATCAATTATTTCAACTGAATATACTTACTTCACAAACGCTATCAGCAATCACACAGTAAAAGATTTCGCTGTAAACAGCTCTGAAGCAAAAATCGACTGGTCAGAATCAACGCTTGACCTTCATGAAAGGGATATAGACCTTGATTCTGCTCTGATAATGGCTGACAAGGTAGTATATCTTAATTCATCTGCATACAGCGAACTTAACAATTCAGCAATCCTTACATTCTATAACGTGGACTGCGCATCGCCTTATGTGTTCTATTCAGAGACAGAATCAACAAGAGATACAATATTTGCAGAAGACAACCAGTGCCTTGCTCCAAGATGTACTGATATTGAATGCTCTGGATCAACTTTAACTGTTACAGTCAGCTCATTCAGCGGTTATGC
>DAOVBM010000032.1 GCA_030670545.1 Candidatus Woesearchaeota archaeon | reverse complement strand
TATAAAGGCTGAGGGCGAAGAAGAGATAGTAGATGAAGAAGTAGTAGAGAAGAAAGAAGAGATTAAAGAAGAAGAGAAAAAAGAGGAGATTTCTGAAGAGGTAGAAAAAGAGCCTGCTGAAAAGCCTGAAGAGAAGAAAGAAAAGAAGAAAGAAAAGGTTGTTGAAGAAGTAGAAGAGAAGCCTGAGGAGAAGAAAGAAAAGGTCGTTGAAGAAGTAGAAGAAAAGGCTGTAGAGAAGAAAGAGGAGAAGAAAGAAAAGGTTGTTGAAGAAGTAGAAGAAAAGGCTGTAGAGAAGAAAGAAGAGATAGAAGAAGAGCCTGCTGAAAAGAAAGAAGAAGAGAAAGAAGAGAAAGAAGAGAAAGAGGAGAGTTTCTTCAAAAGATTTGTTCCTTTTGGGAAGAAGAAAGAAAAAGCTGAGGAAAAAGAAGAAGAAAAGCCTGAAACTAAGGAAGAACCTGCTGTAGAAGAGAAAAAGGAAGAGGCCAAAGAAGAGCCTGAAGTGAAAGAAGAGGAAGCTGAAGAAAAGCCTGAAACTAAGGAAGAACCTGCTGTAGAAGAGAAAAAGGAAGCTGAAGAAAAGCAAGGAATAATATCAAAGATAAAAAAGGCAGTCGTAACAAAGAAGATAAGCGAGAAGCAATTTGAAGAGATGTTCTGGGATCTTGAGCTTGCGCTTTTGGAGAATAATGTGGCAGTTGGGGTTATTGAAAAGATTAAGGCAGATCTTAAGGATATACTCACAGGCAAGCCGCTTGCAAGAGGCAGAGTTGAAGAGGAGATAATAAGCTCGCTTAAGTCAAGCATAAAGGAGATACTTGAGTCTGAGCCAATAGATATTCTTGCAAAGATAAAAGAGAAGAAGCCTTTTGTCATATGCTTTGTAGGCATAAACGGAAGCGGGAAGACAACAACAATCGCAAAGATAGCTAATTTATTGAAAAAAAATGGGATTTCATGCTGCCTTGCAGCTGCTGATACTTTCAGGGCAGCAGCTATTGACCAGCTTGCAATACATGCAGAAAAGCTTGGTGTAAAGATAATAAAGCATGATTATGGCGCTGATCCTGCTGCAGTTGCGTTTGATGCAATAAAGCATGCAGAAGCAAAAAACCTTGATGCTGTGCTTATAGATACTGCAGGGAGGATGCACTCTAATGTGAATCTCCAGGACGAGATGAAGAAGATAATAAGGGTAGCGAACCCTGATCTGAAAATCTTTGTGGGAGAGAGCATAACAGGCAATGATTGTGTGGAGCAGGCAAAGCAATTTAATGAATCTATAGAGCTTGATGGCATAATTCTTTCAAAAGCAGATATTGATGAGAAAGGAGGGGCAGCGATATCAATATCTTATGTGACTAAAAAGCCAATCCTCTATCTTGGTACAGGCCAGGAATATAATGATCTCGAGGAATTTAAAAAAGACAAGATTATAGCAAGCCTTGGATTATGCTGAGAATTTTCTATAACTATTTCTGGGACTTATGATTTTTCCATAGCTGGACTCCATGTATAGAGAACAATACTATTATAATCAGGACCATGCCTATTTCAATTGGATTATCTATACTGTAATCCACAACATCTGAGACTACAACAAAACCTGTGGGAGTTTTTTCAGCTATTATGTTGATGTTGCCCCAGTACCCAAATACAACATCCCTGCACCTGTAACTGCCTGGTTCAGTGAATATGTAGCTGAAGCTTTCACCTGGCTTATACTGCGGGCTGAGGAATACTAACTTCTTTTCAGCATAGCATGCTATCTTATGGGGCCTGTCGTCTGTATTTACCCATGTGACAATTGTCTCCGGAGCTGTAGTTACCTCGTCCTTATCAAAAGAATTCCTAAAATGATTTATTGATACTTTTTGGACAGCCAATGGCTCTTCAGTATATTCAGGAGATATGAATTCAGTCTCCTCTTCTGCTTCAGGCTCAATAACCTGTTCTTCTTCAGCTTCTTCTTGCGCAGGAGTTCCATCCATTTTCTCCTCTACACATGATGCTATGATAAGTAGGCTAATACATACTAAAAATATAGGTATTATGTATTTAATGTCCATAATCTGAATATTTCTTCTTCTACTATAAAAATCTTTTTATCGTCCGTAAGTAAAAAGTCAGATGTAACAGAGCACAAGCATCTTCAAAACTTAGGATAGGTTATTAGAAGGCTCTGCATCCCCGTAAGGGACAACCCCCTGCGACGAGCAGGATAAGGAAAAGGATTAAGTTTTGACTGATGATGCTGGTGCTCCTTGAATAGCAGACTTTTTACTTATTATCGTCCTTTGATAAAATCTTCCAAAACATTTAAATACGATAATAAAATCCTTTAATTAGATTTTAATAGGGGACGTAGCTCAGCCTGAAGAGCTGGTAATGCTCTGGCTAAGGAGAGCACTAGACTGAAGATCTGATGAGGCAGAAATGCTGATGAATTATCAGAGATCTAGGTGTCCCGGATTCAAATTCCGGCGTCCCCATTTTTACCTAATTCTTACGACGATAAAAAGCATTTAAATGATAATTATGCGTATGATTTAAGGATTAAATTCTTATATGGCTCTGAATTTTTAGATTATATTAAGATTAAAATATTTTTACGTTCCTTCAAACTAAGAAGTTATTACTAGCTATAACGCAGTAGAATGATCGCTTTAAGAGTGTCACAAAAAGCCTAAAAAATCCTTTATAAATGGTTATATAATATAAGATAAATGTCACTTATACTTTTGTTATTGTGACATACAAATATTTAAATATATTTGGAGATTATTATATTATATGGGGTATCCAAATTCTCATTATGGGAAGTCAATACTTTTTGGTTTAGTTGTAGCTATTATTACAATAATTTTTCAGAATATCATTTTGGATGTATTAAAAAACAATAACATATTAGATATTTTTTTCATTTATTCCGTAACTTTGGGTGGATTCATACTAACTTCTTATGGTATTTTCTTTGGAATTTTGCCCAGTTTAGATTCAAGTTTGAAAAAATCTGATACTTTTAAAAAAATTAATAAGTTTTTTTATGTCTGTTTAATTGTTATATTAATTCAGATAGTATCATCATTAATTTTTATATTTTATAATAATACTATAATTCTTGTATTGAATTTTTTTTTATTAGGAACAACTCTAATTATGTTTTTATATATTATAACTGGAATACAATCACTATTTAGAATCATTTCAAAGGATTAGTATCCTTCCAATTTTGTGTCCTTATTTTCTTCAAAAATTTTTTGTGCAGAATTTTTAAAATCATCAAAATCAGTGAGCCCTTTATTGTCTTCTTCTATATCACATGGGAAATTTAAAAATATCTTCCCTAGTATATTATCATCAATATTTTTTCCAGAAACATGAATTTCATAGGCATTTGGAAACTTTTCACCTAATGCTTTTGCAAGTTCAACCGCTTTTCGCTTATACTTTTTCAGATAGGGGTATGTTAATGTTTTAGTTCCAGTGTTAGAATAATCTTCTAATGTTTCAAATGGATTTAATTCTTCAGCCTCACTTGAATGACTAATGTTTCTTATAGATGTTTTGATAGTTACTTTATTTATGAATGGCACACCATTAAAAGCTTCTTTTAAAGTAATAGGACTATCAATTAGTTTAAATCTTGTATTCTCTTTATGTAAATAATCATTAAAATATCTTTGAAGTGGGGCAGTAATGTGCATTAAAGCGTCATTATTATATAGACTAAGAATTATATTTCTTGAAGGATAATACACAAAATAAGATTCCTGTAAAGGTTTTATTTTATTTTTATCTCCATATAAAAAAGCTTTGAGTCGAGCAAAATTATAGAATTTTTGAGCTTGGTTTCTAATTTTAACTATTTTGAAGAATAATCCACCATCAGATTCATGACTTATAAATTCTAAACAAATTCCATAATCAATCTTATTAGGATAAAAGCAATTTGATTTAAATCTTTTTGAGTTAAATCTCTTTTTAAGCTCCTTTGGAGTATAAGACTTTGGAAAGTTAATTACTTGATAAACATATATAACCTTATTAGTTTTTTTCCTCATTTTAATGATGCAAAATAGGGTATGTTATTTAAATTCTTCTTTAATGTATCACAATAAAACTTAAATATTATTATAGTTTTTATTATTATGATAAAATAGTTTCTTTTCAATTTGAATATTAATAATATCTAATTTTGACATTTATAGTAAGAAATTAGCAGATTATTTAAATTTAACTAAACTTTATTTTACCGAGGAGAAAAGATTTATATACTACCTATACCCCTTATAATTATAGCACAATTTATACGCATAATCATCGCAAAATGAAGAAAAAGATTAAACATTACAATCGAAAAAAAGGTGTATAATTATCTTAAAAGGAATCGTAAAAATATAAGTAAATACGTTGAGGGATTGGTGTTAAGTGACTTAGCTTCTAAGCGTAAAAATAGTGCTTGTAGCAATGGTTTAGGTGTCCCGGATTCAAATTCCGGCGTCCCCATTTTTTAATAACATTTTTATACTTACTCCTGACAATAATCAATTATGGAACTTGATTATCAAAGATTCAGGGATTCTTTCTCAAAAGCTGGTCTAAACCTCTGGAGATTGGCACCTTTGTTAATCGGGACTGCCTTATTGATTGCACTGATTACAACTGCAATTTCCAAAGAAGCTTACTCAACTATATTTACAAACAACCTTTTTCTGGATTCATTCATAGGCGCATTTATCGGAAGCGTTTCTGTAGGCAATCCCCTCTTTAGTTATATCATTGGTGGTGAGATGGTTGATAATGGAATTGGCCTGATTGCAGTAACTGCCTTTATTATAGCATGGTCAACTGTAGGGATTATACAATTTCCTGCAGAATCAATGATTCTTGGGAAAAGATTTGCATTGATAAGGAATATATTGGGCTTTGCTTTTGCAATAATCTCTGCAATATTTATCGTAATAATCATCAATATATTGGGTGTTTTAGTATGAAAAAGAACAGATCCATTTATTTTATGCTTATTGTAATCTTGATTTATGTTGTTCTGTTTTTCATAAACAAAAATCTGATAATCAATTCTCTAAAATTTTTTATGTCTCTTATTATCAAGATTGTGCCATTATTCCTTCTCATTTTAGTCTTGATGGCTCTATTGAATTATTTTATGCATAGAGAGAGGATTGAAAGGCTGTTTGTTTCCAGAAAGGGAATCAGAAGATGGGCAATAATAGTCATTGCAGGCATATTATCATCAGGGCCTGTTTTCATGTGGTTTCCATTATTAAGAAACCTAAGAAAGAAAGGTGTTGAATATGGCTATCTGGCTTGTTTTATGTATGGGCGGTCTGCTTTAAAGATTCCTTTGCTGCCCATGTTCATTGCTTATTTTGATATTGCTTATATTGTTGTGATGATGACTGTCATGATCATAATGGCTGTTGTGCAGGGATTGATAATCAATATTCTCTTTAGGAAATTTACAGAATAATAAAAATCCCAATCATAGCAAGCTGTGGGGTATTTTTAAACTTTACAGGAACCAATCGAAACGCAGCAAAGCTGCGGGGTATTGAACCCAGTAAAGTAATAAAAATCATTTGACCCTTACAGCTTCGAGATTCCTTGGCGCAGTAGTCTCTATCCTCATCTGCCTGTGAATAGAACTTGCCAAATCAAGGCATTTTGAGTTCTCGCCGTGGTTTATGATAATTTTCTTTGGCTTTGGAGTGCATCTGTAAACAAAGTTCATCAGCTGCCTCCTGTCAGAATGGTTTGTTATATGCAGCTTATGCACTGCCATTTTCATCTGCAGCACTTCCTGCTTCTGGTTGCCAGCTTTGAATATGAATTCCCGTTCTCCCCTTTGTATTCTTGCTCCCATTGAGCCTTCTCCCTGATAGCATGAAAGAACAAGGCTGTTATTTGCGTTGTCTCCGAAAGCCCTTAGGTACTCTACAGACGGACCGCCTACAAGCATGCCTGAAGTGGCAAGCACTATGCATGCTCCTGTCTCTTCTATTATCTGCTTTCTCTCTTTTCCGCTTCCAACCTGTTTGAATATTTCTGACAGGAATGGATTTGCGTCTTTATGGAATATTTGTTTTCTGACTGTTGAGTTCATGAACTCAGGATATGCTGTATGGATTGCTGTGATTTCCCACACCATTCCATCTACATATACTGGAATAGGCTTGATCATGCCTGTCCTGACCATATTCTCTATAAGAACCATGATCTCCTGCGCCCTTCCTGAACCAAGCACAGGCATGAGGACCTTTCCTCCTTTTTTTACAGTATCTACTATTATCTTTTTCAGATCCTGGTCAGCATCTTTCTGCATAGGAAGGACATTGTCCTTGCCTCCGTATGTGCTTTCGATTATCATTGTCTCAAGCCTTGGGAACTGGGTCGCTGCTGCATCAAGAAGCATGGTCCTGCCATACTTAAAGTCAGCTGTATAGAGGAGATTGTGGAGTCCGTTTCCTATATGGAGGTGCGCCATTGCACTTCCCAGGATGTGGCCTGCATTGTAGAAAGTAAGCCTTATGTCAGGTGTTATATCAGATACCTCACCGTAGTCAAGCCAGATGCAGTGTTTTACCATCTCCTTGACCTCTTCACTTGTATATATAGGATCTTTGCCTTCATGCCTCTGTATCTTGATATAATCCAGCTGCAGAAGACTCATAACATCTCTTGTAGGAAGTGTACAGTATACTGGTCCCTCATATCCGAACTTAAAAAGATACGGCACAAAACCACTATGGTCCATGTGCGAATGAGTGATAATTACTGCATCAAGATCGTTTATGTTAAATTCAGGAGCTTCAAGGAAAGGGTATGCTTCGTTGTCATTTGCCACGTTTATTCCGCAGTCAAGAAGCACTCTTGATTCAGGTGTCTGAAGCAGGATACAGCTTCTTCCTACCTGCCTTCCTCCACCAAGGAAAGTCACTCTTATCCATCCTTCTTTCTTACCTCTTATCCATCCATCATATATCCTGTGCCCTACTTTATTGAGGAATTTTCGCCTGTAATCGCTGTTTTGGTAAAGGACGCTTCTTATATTGTCTATTAAATTGCATTTCAGTGCAGGTGTCCTCTTAATAAGAGGAACCCATAATGTCTTTTCCCTTATCTCGCGAAGGATAGAGCCATGTTTCCCTATGACAAGCCCTGGTTTTTCAGCTTCTATTATGACTTGGGACCTTTGATGATCGAAAATGATTTGGGATGGCTTTGCTTCTTCAGGTATGATTTCCTCTATTATCTTTTTCGCTTTCTCTGGATCTAATGTTATTGAGGGGTCTGGCCTAAGATCTACTCTCTTCTTTATACTATTCACTACTTCCCTTATAAGGCCTTTGTTGTCCATAAAAAAATCCTTATCTTTAGTATAGACTACTATATTTGCTCCTTCAAAACAAGCATCGCTTATCTTGTCTTTAGGAAGCGTTTTCATTACTTCTTTTATTATGTCTCCCATTTTGAACCTCTTTTCAATTTTATTAGTAAGAATACATGTTAGATAAACACGGATCCGGTTGTATAAGATTTAAAATTCATCTTAATGATGATTTTGAATTTAGCTATCTTAAATAAAATTGATGATAAAAATTTATTTATTTTTCAGAAATTTATTTCTTTTTATTCTTCCTCAGCTTTTGATTCTATTGTCTTCTCAAAGACATTCTCAATTCCCCTGTTTGTTATGGCTATTATGTCAATCCCGTTTCCGCTTGCAATATCCCTTTGAATAGCTGCGTTTATGCATTTTATTGCGAGCTTTTTTCCATCTTCAATAGTGATCTTAGGGGTAAACAAGGTCTCAAGAACACCATATACCATAACGCTTCCTGATCCGCTGGATATGAATGTGTCAACTTCTGCAATGCTTCCGTCAGGGAAGACATCATAGATATAACATCCTGTATGATCAGCGCCTCCCACTATGAAATGCGCAATTCCTGGAATCATTGAAGGTCGCCTGATATTATTGTATGTTAACCTTGCCATGAGATTTGCAGCTTCTTTTACAGTCACTTCTCTCTTAGTCCTGATCATCTTCAGCCTTAGTTCACCTTCAGCATATCTTGCAAGAAGTTGAGCATCTGAAGCAGTTCCAGCTATAGTTACTGCAATCTTATCTGTTATTGGTATTATCTTCTGTGTCTTTTTGTTTGCTATCAGGTATCCTGCTGTAGCCCTTCTGTCTGCAGCAAGTATGATTCCGTCTTTGCAGACAAGACCCAAAGTTGTTGTGCCAGTCTTAAGCACATTTCCATTATCTTCCATTTTTATCATTTAATTATTGTCATTTAATAAATCTATTAGAAGTCAATAATCTTCTTAATGATTCTGTAATCATAATGTTGTATTTAAATCTTTCGTTTTGTTCAGCTTTAAGAACTAATAATATGTGGTAAGTTGAGCTACTATTTAAATGTTTCCTTTTTTATCACTACCTAGGGAGAACTATTTGGCTGTGGATACAAAATACAAAAGTTTAAATCTAATTAAAGCATATTTGCCTGATATGGACCCATTCAAGCGCAAAATGCTGGACAGGATAGACAAGATACAGATTAGGATATCTCTGCTATTAAAAGTTGCGCTTCTTGTTATGCTAATCCTGAGCCTTGTCAAAATGGATTTATTCCTTATATTCTCTTCTGTTATCGCGCTTTTTTTTGCTTTCCTGCCTTCGATAATAGAAAGGAACTATAAGATTAATCTTCCTAATGAGTTTGAGACTTTTGTAATCCTTTTCCTTTTCCTGCATTTTGCATTGGGAGAGATGAAAGGGTTCTATGAAAAGATAGCATGGTGGGATCTTATGATGCATTCGTCATCAGCGATTATGCTGGGCATGCTGGGTTTTATGATAGTCTATACTCTGTTTTATACCAGGGAGGTAAGATGCAGTCCATTATTTGCAGCAATATTCACCTTTTCTTTTGTGCTGGCTTTAGGAGCAGTCTGGGAATTGTTCGAGTTTAGTATGGATGTCCTGCTTGATTTTAATATGCAAAAAAGCGGGCTTATTGATACAATGACAGACCTGTTGCTGGATACTATTGGAGCATTGTTTTCTTCAGTTTTTGGTTATCTGTATATAACAAAGAAGAGAAAGGGGTTTATCCATAGGCTGATTTCAAGATTTTATGCGTTTAATAAGAAGATATGTGTAATTGAGAATAAGTCCTAAAAAATTTAGGGGGGGCTCTTTACTTGAAGATTTTTTTCTCCAACAGTAAATGCATATCCTCCAACTTTAATCTCATCAGAAATTTGAACATAAATCTTTCCAGATTTATTCATGATGTATCCTTGTTCTACAACAAATTGATTTTTATCTGATAATTTATGTTGAACAATATATGCTCCTAAAGCTCCTGCTGCAACTCCAGTAATTGGATCTTCATTAATTCCTGCCAATGGATTAAATTGTCTAGCATGGAAATCTGATTTTTCTTTTGTTTCAAATGTAAATGGATAAAAACCTTTAGTTCCCGTTCTTTTACAATATTCTTTTATCCCATCTAAATCCGGTTTTATTTTGTAAAGAACATCTAATGATTTAACTGGAATTATTAGTTTAGGTGTCCCTGTTGATACAGATTGTATTGGATATTCCATTAAATCCTCTGTTTTTATATGTAGTAATCTAGAGATTAAATCCCTATCATTTTCCATTTGATAAAATTCCGATTTCTTTTGAGTCATTACAATTAATCCATTTCTATTACATTTAACAGGTAGAACTCCTGATTTTGTTTCCTGAGTTACAACTTTCATTTCTAAAGTTCTAAAATCAATTTGTCCAGATTCAATTAACGAATGAAAAGTAGCAATAGTAGCATGTCCACATAAATCTACTTCTTGAGTTGGAGAAAAAAATCTAACTTTAAAATCAGCATTTTCTGATTTTTGAACAAATGCAGATTCAGAAAATCCTAATTTGGATGAAATTTCTATCATTTGTTCATCTGTCAAATTATCTGCCTCAAGTACTACTCCTGCAGGATTTCCACCTTTGGGGTTCTCTGTGAATGCATTTACTAATTTTACTTTAACTTGCATAATACTAATAGAATTATTATTATATTAAAAATGTATCGTGAAGAGCCCTTTATTAATACAAATCCAAATATTTATATAAATAATAGTTTTATAGATGTAATATGAAGAAATCATACAAGCAGGCTTTTGCATTATCAGTCATAATGTTTATTGCAGGGGTTGCTTTCATGACATATGCCCAGTCTCTGGCTTTTGATGAGATGTTTTCTGGATTTGGGATAACTGGCATGGTCACAGGAGAGAGTCAATATTCTGACTTTTTTGCAGAAATGGTGCTCGGCTCGACTATATGGCTTGCCTTGTGGGCTGTATTATGCTTTTTTATATTTCTCATATTTATAGAGTACTTTCTTCCTAAAATCAGTAAAAAAAGAAAGAAATCTGGTTCTAAATAAAAAATAGGCATATTATGCTCTTTGATGCTTGAAATAAGCAGATATTCTCCTTAAATCCTTGGTCCAGGCTCTATCTATATAGGGTATCGCATATTATTCAGGCTAGCAATTTTTTAGGTATAACATTTAACAGTTAAGTTTATAAACCGCATTAGAATACTGCACAGGTTATAGAGTATTTTAACGAGGGAAACATAATGGGAAGAATAAAGACACAATTGACAAAGAGGGTCACAAATGACCTTATAGAGGCAAACCCTGATACATTCAAGAAAGATTTTGGAGAGAACAAGAAGCTTGTTGATGAGTTTGCTGATGTTCCTTCAAAGAAGATGAGGAATGTGATAGCAGGATATGTGACAAGGCTGATGAAGAAAGGAGATGACTTTTAGAGAGGTAGAAAGATGACAGACGACAACTCGATATTTATCGGAAACAAGCCATTTATGAACTATGTGACTGGTGTGGTGATGCAGTTTACTACAAAAGGCGCAGATGAAGTCATCATCAAGGCAAGAGGAAAATTCATCTCCCGCGCAGTTGATGTGGCTGAAGTTACAGCAAAGAGATTCCTTGACGAGAAAGTAGCTGTAAAGAATATAGATATAGACAGCGAAGGGTTCCAGAATAAGGAAGGAAAAGATGTCAGGGTATCTACAATCGAGATAACTCTCGCAAAGAAATAAAGGTGGAAAAAATGTTCAAAATAGAGATTTATGATCTGGAAGAGAGCTCATTCACGAAGCTTTGGAATTATGTAAGCGGATTTTTGAATTGATCTTTTTCTTTAGATAGTTTTTTATATATTTGATTTTTCTTTGATAGTCAAGGGCCTGTAGCATAGTCTGGATAGTGCGATCGGCTTCGGCTTAAACTTCATAAACGAAGTTTAGGATGATACCGATTGACCGGGGTTCGAATCCTCGCAGGCTCATTTAATATTTTTATTGCAGTTACGAACGTAGTGAGTAATTGTACAGTGGGTGGCTGAGGCGGCTACGCCTTAGGTGGGAATCCTCGCAGGCTCATTTAATATTTTTATTGCAGTTACGAACGTAGTGAGTAATTGTACAGTGGGTGGCTGAGAGGATATTGATTTGAATTAATCCAGTAAATAATTCAATATTTTATTATGGTTCAAATATAATTCTAATTTCTTCTTTGTCTTGTAATTCTGCATTTGGAATTACTGCGACCACTAGCTGCGCAAATGAAAAGAAAGGATTAGAGGGTATTTGAATTATGTGGGCTTGGCTTGCAAAGCAAGACAACTCACTTCGTTTGCTAGCTGGCGAAAGAGCTGCGACAATTAGCTATACAAAAGAAAAGAAAAAATCAGAAAAGATTTGAAATAGATGTGCTTATTCATACAAAATCACCCAGGAACATAAGCAGAAGTTATATCTCATATAGTCTAATATTTTATCCCTTATCGGCTAAAAACAAAACATATTTATATCGGTATAAACCTTCTTAAAATAGAGCAGCAAAATGAAACAAAAAAGCATATTCCTAAAAGCAGAAGGAGATAAGCCACTGAATCGCATATGGGATTTTCTTATAGTGCATTCTGAATATGACTACAGCCTGAAGGATATCTCAGAGATGGCTGGTGTTAGCTATGCGATGACCAAGATTATATTCAGGGACTATTTTATTCCAAGGAAACTTATTAAACAGAGGAATGTTGGCCAGGCAAAGTTATTCCATCTGGACTTTGACAATCCTGTTGTGGAGAAATTTAGGGAGTATTACTGGGCTGTTATAGAAGCGAATACAAAGATAGAAGAGAATCGCATCAAGTGCTCTACTTAAGCAATAAAAATCCCAATCGCAGCAGAGCTGCGGGATATTTTTAAGTACTGAGAAATCTTTATGAGATTTCTGGTACGCCAAAAACTGGAAGAGTTTTTGAGCGCCTCAGAATTGGGTCAATAATCACAGCAGAGCTGTGGGGTATGAAACCCAATTTGAGCAATCAAAGAACATAATCAATCTTTAGATAGATTATTCCTATCAGAATATTTCTTTCAGGAGGGTTTATATATCCCATATCAAAATGAAAACTGATTATCAAATTATAAAAGAACAATAAAGGTGATTCAAACATGAGCAATAAAAGATACTTATTTACAAGCGAGTCTGTTACAGAAGGGCATCCTGACAAGGTATGCGACAAGATCAGCGACGGCATACTTGATGCAGCATTAAAAGATGATCCTGATTCACGTGTTGCTATAGAGACTGTTGTAAAGACCGGGTTTGTGATGGTTGTAGGGGAGATGACAACAAAGACTTATATTGACATGCAGAAGGTTGTCAGGGGTACTCTCAAAAACATAGGTTATGATTCTCCAGGCATAGGATTCAACGGCGATACCTGCGGTGTCCTTACATCTATCTCAGAACAGTCTGCAGATATTTCTGTTGGGGTTACAGAAACAAATGAGCATGAGCAGGGCGCAGGAGACCAGGGAATGATGTTCGGATATGCTACAAATGAGACCCCGGAATATATGCCTCTTCCATTAATACTTGCGCACAAGCTTGCAAAAAAATTAACAGAGATGAGAAAAAGTGGTGTGCTCCCTTATTTAAATCCTGACGGAAAGAGCCAGGTTACAATAGAGTATGAAGACGGCAGGCCATTGCATGCAACAGCTGTTGTTGTGTCTACTCATCATAAAGAAGATGTAACACAGGATCAGATCAGGAAGGATATAATAGAGCATATAATTAAGCCTGTGTGCGGCAAGTGGTTGACAGACAATACAAAGATTTATGTTAATCCTACTGGAAGATTTGTTGTAGGCGGACCTGTAGCTGATTCAGGACTTACTGGAAGGAAGATCATAGTAGATACTTATGGCGGCCATGGCGCGCATGGAGGAGGGGCTTTTTCTGGAAAGGATCCTTCAAAGGTTGACAGGAGCGGAGCATATGCTGCAAGATACATAGCAAAGAATATAGTTGCGGCAGGATTGGCTGATAAGTGCGAAGTTCAGCTGGCATATGCTATAGGAATTGCAGAGCCGGTATCTGTTTTGATCAATACATTTAGAACAAATAATGTGCCTGAAGACGAGATAGCAATGCTTGTAAGGAAACATTTTCCTCTCAGGCCTGGAGAGATAATTAAAGAACTTAAGCTTAAAAGGCCTATATATCAGAAAACAGCAGCATACGGCCATTTTGGCAGGGATGATCCTGACTTCACCTGGGAAACGCTGGACAAGGTCGATATCCTTAAGAAAGAATCTTCTCTTGATGGATCTGAATCTGAGTTGGAGGGAGAAGAAGTGCCTCTTAACGGAGCTTAAAGCAAAATTTTCTTGTTTAGAAATCTACATCAAGCCTGAACCTTTCCTTGACTAATGATGCGAAATCCATTTTAAGCTCATGGATTGACTCAAGGGGGATTATTTTTATTTCAGGCTCTGTATTTATAAATCTGTGGTCATACAGGCAGTTGATAATATCCTGTACAGTTGCCTTGAACATTGAGTAGTTCTGATGTAGTGATAAGCAAATAAGTTCTCTCTTATTATTTCCTATGAGAAATGAGAATGGGGATTCCATAAAAGGGCACGTGGATCTGTCGATTGGATGAATTAGCTTATACCTGACGATTGTCATAAGTTCGCAGCCTATCCTTGAAAAAACAGGAATATTTGATTTTCTTATCATGCCTTCCTTGATTAATCTTTTTTTTATCACTGATATCGTGCTTCGTGGTATTTTTATTTTCTTAGAGAGTTTTGTATCATTCAGGCTGGGGAATCTGCATAATGAGTAAAGGATAATCTTCTCTTTTTTTGTGAACTTTCTCTTTTTCTTTCTGAATGTAATGCATTCCTTATTTTGTACTGCACCTTCTGCATCTATATCAAGATACAGCCTGTTTTTTATTATATATGAAAAATCAAAAAATCTGGCGAATTTTGATATCCTAAACGGTAGATGCAGCACATTGTCATTGCTAAAATGTTTACTGTTGGAAATTGTATCCTTTATTGTTGAATTCCTCTCTGGTCCATTATCTAAGTCTTGTGAAGATAGCGTGAATCTTACACTGCTATTGTTGCTTTCCAGGCTATAGAATAAATTGGGGTGCTTTTCAAGCCTGCTGGTTATGGGACCATCTTTCTGTTTCTTAATAGGAATATTGTTTTTGTTTCCAATGCTTTCCAAAGCAATATACAAAGAGCTGAAACCGAGCTTTGAGAAATCAGGAATTATAACTTCAGTATAGTATCCTTCTTTCCTGAGCCTGTTTCTTATTGCGCTTATTGTTGAGATTGGTACACCTGTCTTAAGAGATATATCTTTATCCCTTGAGAATGGGTCTTTTGCAATACTGTAAAAAACAAACTTTTCTTTAGTTGTGAGAGGTATACTTGAAGGCTTTATCTTTCTTATGATCTGCTTTAATTTCTTTGTTTCTTTCTCAATTTCCTGCTTTGCTGTCATGTCCCTGATTGTACCTTGGATTGCGCCTCTTCCGTTATAATGTATAAAGCTTGAACATATTTCTACTTGTATTGAAGACCCATCATCCTTAACAAGCCTTGCCTTATATCTCCTGAATGGCACCTGCCCTGACTGCCTCCTGGCTGATTCTTCAAGGAACATCTCTATATCTTCTTTATGGACAAATCTTAAAAATTCTTTGCCTATGATATTTTTCTTGTCAGTTCCAATTGTATTAACCAGATTATCATTAACATATCTTATTCTGTTGTCCTGTATGATATATATGCCGTAATTTGAATTTTCGACAAGGCTGCGGTATTTATTTTCAGACTCTGCCAAAGTTTCAAAAAGGGACTTCCTTTCAATAACCTGTGAAAGTATATTTGATGCAGTCTCTAACATCTTTATATTTTCATTAGCACAGTCTTTGTTATGCCTGCTTCCTTCCAGCCCAATCAATCCATGGATATCATTCTTTACAAATATTGGAATGATGATGGCTGGCTTTATCCCTATCTTCTCAAGCAGCTTCTTTTCTTTTGCTGAAACTCCGATTATGGATGTGGAGCTGATAATGCTGTTTTTCTTCAAGTTGCGTGTAACTTCTTGCGCATGTTTTGCATAAAAATCCTTGAGAAACATAATCTCTGGCTTTATCCCTTTTGTTGTCCACTCCTGGCCTATTTCTATCCCTCTATCTCTGTCTCTATTGAACTCAATGATATATGCCCTGCAGCATCCTGCAGCCATTCCTAATTCCTTTAAGATAAGGTTTAAAAAAGAATCATAATCCTCCATTGATATTGCTGCTGAGGATATATTCATAAGGCTTTTCTTAAATCTTATGATCTCTTTGATGTTATCTTCAAGCTTCACTTTTGCAGTAACATCGCTGAATACACCTTCATATCCTACTATGTTATTGTCTTTGTCTTTGATAATATTTGTTGTAGCGCTTAGCCAATATGTTGTCTTGTCAGGTCTTATGCCTTTTACTACATAATCCTTTAGAAATCCTTTCTCTTTAATCTGCTTTACAACATGCTCTCTTTCTTTTGGATTAGCATATAATTCACTGCTCCTTATCCTGTTTTTCATCAGCTGCTCAGGAGAATCAAATCCCAGAATCCTTGCGCCGGCAGTATTCATTGCAATATAATTCCCTTTAATGTCTGTCTGGAAAATACCTACTGAAAGCGAGTTGAATAAAGATTTATAATCTCCTAACTGCTGTTTTTTTCTTTGATTTTTTTTCATTAAAATTACAGTGAATCAGCATGGTTTAAAAACCTTTTTGTCAATTTTACAATTTTTTCTTGTTAAATCAAATATATGGCATCATAACTCCTTAAAATATTCCTGTCAATTTACTAATTTTTAGATTCTTTTTAGAATTATGGTAGAAAAGTTTAAATACTAATTAGCCTATTGTTTGAAATAAATGTTCAACTATAATTATAGTTGATCTTTGCTTTTAAAGATGAGGTGAGAATTGTTAAGGATACTCCATATTGAAGATGATGCAGATACACTTAATGCAGTGAATCTTCTTCTTTCAAATAGTGGGTATAATACAACTTCTGTAATGAGTGGGAATGAGGCATTACAAAAGATTTCTGAGGATGATTATGATCTTGTAATAATTGATGTTATGTTGCCTGACATGAGCGGGTGGGACATTTTCCAGACTCTCAGAAAGAAATGTCCTCATACAAAAATAGTGTTTCTTAGTGTGATACCTATATCTGAAGAAAGAAGAATCTGCCTTGAGAAAGAGCAGATCTCAGACTATATACTTAAGCCTTTTAGAAATAAGGATTTTTTGATGAGGATAAGGGCTGCACTATCTGTTTAATTATAATATCAGATAAATCTCATAGTAATCCAGCAGCTAATATCATTGTAAAAAATAATAGAAAAATTAAAAAAAAGAGGAAAATAATTCCTCGGCGTCCCGCGAAAATTCTTATTATGGGCTCCTCTTTTTATGGCTAAATAATCAGCCAATAATTCGTATATGAAAGACAATTATATATAAATCTTTTGGTTTTAATTTTTCAGATAAAGTAAGGCAGATTTCTGTAAAGCGCAAGCAGTATAAGGAGCAGCAGGATAGGGGTGATGAAATATATTGCTTTTGCAAACACTTCTGCAGAGACTTGGGCAGCTTCTTTTGGGTCCCTTAATGTGTATCCTTCATACAGTATGAACCTTGTCAGGAATGGGAATATCATGTATATGACAAGCGTTATGAAATAGAAAAGTTCTGCAAATATCATAAGAAGTGAGCCAGTAACTCCTCCAAGTATTGACTGCTTCAGCACAACAAGATAACACTGGGGATTATCAGGGTAGATGTATATGCAGCATTCTTTATCTTTTACTGGTAAGCATCTGTATTCTTCAGGTATTTCTTCAATCCCTTCTGGAAGTGATATGCCCTTGCTGCATTCTATTGACCTGACAGACGGACATACTGCAAAATTATTATTATATATAATGTAAAGAAATAATAGCGCGACCAATGCAATTATCTTGAAGATAATCTGCTGTTTATATTTCTTTAAGAATTCCATGCATTGTGATTATAGGAGACTTTTATTTAAATCTTTTGATGTATATGTCTGCATAGGGGGAGAATGATTACTACTATAGAATAGAAAACTTTAAATAGTGTCTATCTTTTTTAGATTATTATAGGGGGGATATTCATGAATGTCAAAAATTTTATATTATTGATGCTGGCTGCTTACTTAAGCCTGTTGAGTACTATATTTGTTGTATTTGATATGCCTAAATATTTTGTTGCCGGGCTTATGGTCTTAATTCTGCTGCTGGTATTTGCCGTGGTTGTGGTAGTTAAGCTTTACAAAGGAAGGCATAATGCTTATGCGCTTTCTGCTGTATTCTTCTCTGCAATGCTGCTTAATTCAGCGCTTCTTTATTGTGTCTTAGATGTTCAATTCTCGCTGTTTGCAGTGATGATATTGAGCGCGCTTTTCGGATCTGCGTTGAGTGTGGAGAAACTGTCAACAACATCAGGCATCAGGTCTGCATATTCTTCAGGTCCAATTGTTAAGGACATCCCTAAGATTATGAGTGATGTCTATAATATAATTGAAGAATCAAAAAAATATGACATTAAGGCAGGCAGCAATAAAAAGGCAGGCGCAGCTGATAAGCGTAAATCTGTTACTGAAAAGAAGCAGAAGCTTGCTAAGAAATATTCACCAGGCAAGTTTATAGCAAGCGTTGCAGGAACAAAATACCATTCACCAAAGTGCGACTGGGCAAAGAAAATCAGTAAGAAAAACATTGTCTGGTTAAAAGATAAGTCTGATGCTGTAAAGCAGGGATACAAGCCGTGCAATTGCATGAAATGATTTTTGTTCTTTAAATTTTATCGAAAATTTCGTAAGAAATTTTATTGGGGTTTAATACCCCTTACTTCAGTGCGAAATTTTGGATTCCAAAAATTTGATAATCTATAATGCAAATCCGTAATACCCCACCATTTATGGTGGGGATAGGATTTGCTATC
>DAOVBM010000078.1 GCA_030670545.1 Candidatus Woesearchaeota archaeon | reverse complement strand
AAATTCAGTTGATGATCTGGAAGATAACAAAGACAAGCTGCCAAAGGTTATTGAATACTGCAGAGCAAAAGGATTCAACAGCTGGGGGTGGGGATCAGAAGATATTGGCAAGACTACCAAGCCAATTATAAGAGTATCATCCGGGATAAGTGATTTTCATAGGAAGCTGCGCAAAGTCAGAAGAATAGCGCATATAACAGCAAAACAATATGACCCTGTTAATTTTATAAGCGAGATATTGCCTGAATTTTCTGAATCCGTAAGTTCTTTTGATTCCCTGAAATCTTCAATCTATGCAGTCCAGGAATATATCAGACAATGGAATCAATCAGGGATAGATCCATTATCAGTTCTGGACGATGGATTTAAGACTATAAGTCACATGCTTAAGGAAAAGCCTCTGGATGAAATCCTGTTTACATTAGATACATGCGCAAGAGCTGCCAAAAAAGAAGATGTATTAGAAGATAGTTTTAGTTTTGTAAAATCTATTGGAGGAAGGAATGGAATTAAAGGGTTTGTAAAAAACTGTGAAGAGTATATTTCGCTTTTCAATGATGCAATAGATATAGCAAAAAGCGCAAGGAAGACTAATCTGGATATTGATACCGTCAAGATAGGCCAGGATTATGGGGATCTGAATAAAGGTTATTTTTTTAGATACATGGATGAATGCAAGCACTTTATCTATAATGGGCTGATCCCATGCGAAACTATTGTCAATATTTATCTGAAGACAAATCACGGAAGAAAGGAAGAATTTATCAAGGACATCAGGATGAAGATTGAAGACATCAGGAGTAAAAAGAAATTTAATCCTAATGACATTCTTGAAAGATATGCAGTATATAATTTTGCAAAGGGTTACAAGGATATCAGTCTTATCAAATTCAAGGAATTTGATGAGATCTGCAAGGCATATGTCAAAGGCGAATATATCAGTGATAGCCATTCTGCTGAAGTCAATCTCCTGAACAAATACTCTTCAGTAAAGAATAAAAAATATCAAACATATTGAGAGTTTTGAATAACCTATCAATTTGTTCAAAACTCTGATAGATTACTTTGATTAATTCACCAATAAATGGGGTTAATAAAAATCCCAATCGCAGCAGAGCTGCGGGGTATTTTTAAGCCTCAGAATTGGGTCAATAATCACAGCAGAGCTGTGGGGTATGAAACCCAATTTGAGCAATCAAAGTCCCCTATTAAGCAAAATGAATAGATCAAAACAAAGAAAAAAGAGAAAAAAGCTCCCTGATAATGAGCTTGAACATGCAAAGGCAGAAATAGATTCATTAGGATTTGATCCTGAAGAGGTTATCTCAATGACAGGCCTTGGCTATGACTGGAAAAAACTGCTGGGTTATTTCAAAAGCAATAAAGTAGAACCAAAACATTATTTTGACATTGCTTATCTGCTGCAGAATGAGAAAGCAAGAAGATATTCAGAAAGGAACAATATAAGCAAAGAAAGTGTATACAAGATAAACAGGCTATATCAATGGGATGTCCCAAATATTGACAGATTGCTTGATGCAGATGCCCCACTGGAAAAGCTTGATAATCTCCAGCATCTCATGGGCGTATCAACTTATGATTTAGTTCAATTATTCTCCAATCTGGGCTATGAAAATGGGAAATTCTTTTTAGCTGCAAAAGATAAAGATGGATCAGATACAAAACTTGAAAAAAAATTTTATAATTATAAGAATATTCTTAATGCAGATATAAATCTGGGAGAGATAAACAGAGCAATAGAGGAAATTACATCAAAAGAGAAAGAAGCAATCCTGGATTTTGAGCTTGACAGCGAATCTGAAAGTGTATACAGAAGAATAAAAGACCTGCTGCAATTCAGGAGAACTGAAAACTTTAAGCTGAAACAAATAGCTTTAAACAGGGATTTTTACAAGCAAGGAACAGATTTTGCGCTTGAACAGCAGGTTCCAGGAGATTATTTCATTAACATAGCAAGAGACTATGAGCTATCTGAAGATTCTGCAAGGTATATACTTGAAAAATTTGGGATTGAACATTTTGATAATCTCTTTGCATCGCATTACAAGGATTCTGATGCTTTTGAAGAGGGATTACAGATGATAAAAGGAAAAGAGCAAATCGCAAAATTGATAAGATATTATGTTATGCTTGGAAAGGGAGGCCGTTCTTCACTAATAAAAAACATTAATCTAATACCTGAAGAGACGCATGCAGATTTTATTGAAACATTAAGCAGGGAAAGAATTGATTTCAAGCTTAATGATTTTGCAATTGAGAATGGATTATTAGGCTACAGATCAAGGATGCCTGTTATCCAGGTATCACGACCAAACAAGATACTGGAAAAGCTTGACCAGATAATCGAAAAAAGCTATGAGCTGTGCGGCAGGATAAGATTTAAAGATATTGATTTTGAAGATAATGATGAATTAAGGAAAGCTGTTTTGAAGAAGGTAGGTAAAAGGAAATTTGTCACAGTAAAAGATATGGATTCAATCTGCAGGAACTATAATGGGTTCATCAAATTTGGAGCAGGAAAATTGCAGGACAGGATAAAAGGTCTGCATGATAAAAATCTGAACCTGATTGCACGCCAGGTGTCATTAAACCTTAACGATCTAAAGAAGATTGCAGGAAGCTGCAGCCAAAAGGGATATTATGAGCCTGAAGATATTGAACAGAAGCTTATTGACTTTAGTGAGATGCAGAAGAGAAATATTGATGCAAAAGAATATGGATTAAGCAGGATTGTGGAAGGAGAGTTTAAAGTCTTTCCCACAATTATGAAATCAGGGTTTTTTGGATCTCACAACGAATATGCTTTTATAATGGCTCTTTATCCAAACTCATCAGTAATTGAATCCCTTGCTGAAAAAGGCAGGATATTAAGCGAACATCAGAAGGATGTTATAGGTTATGCAAGATGCTATATTGACGGAGAGACTATAAGAGTGGAAGAATTGCAGTCTGATATCTTTGACAAACAGAAAAAGATTCCTTCTTCATTAAAAAATAAATATAATGAATGGTCAAAGATGATAATCCTGGCTCTTGAACATTTTGCTCTTGATGCAGGCTATAAAAAAATTCATATATCAACTTCAGAGCTGCAGATACGGAAATGGTCAAATTACAGCGGATTAAGGGGAATAACTTCTTATGATGTGTATACAAGGACACCGCTTGAAATGGGATATAGCCTGGAAAAAATCCCACTTATTTATTCAGAAGATACTGGCAGGGGCATGAATATGAATGATGATTTCCTCTCGCTGATTGATGCTAATAATTGCAAAACATATAAC
>DAOVBM010000009.1 GCA_030670545.1 Candidatus Woesearchaeota archaeon | reverse complement strand
TATTGGGGTTTAATACCCCTCACTTCAGTGCGAAATTTTGGATTCCAAAAATTTGATAATCTATAATGCAAATCCGTAATACCCCTCCATTTATGGTGGGGATAGGATTTGCTATCAATAAATTGTCAAATTTTTGTTATTTGAAAACATATTTCCTATCCACAATATCTCTTATTCCCTTTGCTTTCTTCTTTCCTACCTTATCAATCTCCATGAGTTTTTCTTCATGAGCATTGAATACTTCTGACACAGAGCCAAAGCTCTCCAGAAGCTCTTTTGCAAGGAGCGGGCCTATGTTTGGCAGGGATGATACAATATATTCCTGCATCTCCTTGATTGTCATTGGCTTATTCGAAGCATGAGGAGAAAAATATCTGTTTTCGCCCTGCTGTTCCCTGCTTGCGATTATAGAAAGTATTGATGATGTTTCCATGAAATTTTTGGTATAGAGAATTGGAATGCCAAATCCTACTGTAATCGCTGCAATCATGCCTTGTATAGCATGAGGATGGATCTTGCGTATGGAGTATATATCTTCCTCTCCTTCAACGATTATAAGCGGTCTTTCAAAACTGTTTTTCAGGTTTTTTGCCTGCTCCAGCATCCTGCCATCAATTATTGAATTGATGAAGTCCCCTTTATTCTTGTATTCTATGCCTGTCCTTTCAGAGCAGAGGAAATCCGCTGACTCAAGCTGCTCTATCTTTACCTTGTTCCCCAGCTCAATTAACTCTTTTATGACTTTACTTCCTCTTTCCCTATGATCTACAATGATAAGGTTCTTGCTGCTGCTTTGATGATTCGGATTATCATAACTGTCCAGCTTTTTCTGTTCTTTAATATTTTCAGTCTCATCTTTTATATCTCTCAGATGTATATGTATCTTTTTCCTGAGAGAATCAAGTGTCCTGTACATCCTCTTTTCCTTGTGATATGCGCTCCATCTATATGCCTCATCTCTTGTTCCTTTAGTCATTAGTATCTTTACTTCACCTTTCTCGAGCCTTCCTGTCCTTCCTCTCCTCTGGATGTGCCTTATTGCAGAAGGAATAGGCTCATAGAATATCACGCTGTCAACCTTTGGTATGTCAAGCCCTTCTTCAGCAACGCTTGTCGATACAAGGATATTAAATCTTCCGCTCCTAAAATCATCCAACATCTTTATCTGCTTTTTCTGGCTCAATCCTGTGTTCCCTTTTTTCTGCTGGCCTACAAAGAGCATGGCCTTAGCATTGTCAATCTTATTTAACTCATCGACAATCTTCTCAGCATTATCCCTATAATGATTAAATACAATTATCTTACTCTTTTCAGATACTGATATGGCTTTTTTTATCTCTTGTTTTAGCTTTTCAATTTTGGGGTGCTCTATACCATCCTCAGAAAGTGCCTGTGTCTTTATCCATGCGCTCTTGAAATTAAAATCATTTGCAAGATTTTGAGTAGCTTTTATTTTTGTTGTCCTGGCGTCTTTCATTATCCTGCTAATGTATCTGTTCAGTGCTGTTACTCCCTGAGTCTCCAGAAGCTCAAGCGCGTGCTGGACTTTCATTGCCTCAGCAGCAAGACTAACTGATTTTAGGATCTCAAAATCCTTGTTCCCGCCTGCTATTTCTCCATGGAGCGCAGCCTGCAGATCAAGCAGGCTTTTCTTGCTTCCATTAGCTATAATTGCATCGCTGATATACCCGTATTGTTTTATGTCTTTGAGCTTTGAATTGTAGCAGTCTTTCAGGTACTTGTGAATTTGTTTGAATTCATCTGGAAGCTCAACTTTGATCCAACTTATCTTTACATCCTGTATGTAAGGCTTTACATCAGGATCATTCTCTGTCCTAAGCTCTATATTCTCAATAAGAAGATTCTTGCATATCTCGCTGATTGATTCAATATCGCTTCCAGGCGATGCAGTAAGCCCCAATATCCTTGGGAATTTTGCGAGCTTTTCATACTGTTTTGCAAGCCATACATAACTATACTCCTTGACAGCCCTATGACATTCGTCAATTACAAGAAGGCTGACATCTTCAAAGTCGATTTTCCTGTTGATTATATCATTCTCAAGGCCCTGAGGGGTTGATACTATTATCCTTGCATCTTCCCATAACTTTGCCCTTTTTTCAGGCTTTACAAGCCCTGTGAAAAGAACGACTTTCTCTTTTTCAATATCAATATAATTCATGCAGGACTGCGCATGCTGCTCGCACAATGGTTTTGTTGGAGCAAGAATAAGTATTTTGCTTTTAGGATAATTGTTAAGCCTCTGTACAGCAAGCATGATGAATATCATTGATTTGCCCATTCCTGTAGGAAGCACGACAAGTGAGTTCTTAAGCGTAGAGCTGGCAAGTATTGTTTCCTGATACAGCCTTGGCTTGAAATCCTTTATTGTTACCATACCCTATTAGAAACATACGTAATTTATAAGTGTTGCGAGCGCATGGCGAGTGGCAAGTGTACTAGTGCATTAATCTGCTTGTTTTTCCAGTTTGGGCCTGTAACAGGCTATTGTACATGAGTTCAATATCCTTTTCCAGACAATACAAATCAGATTCATTTATCTTCCCATTTATGCTGACATAACCTTTTATTTCTCTTTTTGTTTCAATTTCAGAACAATATCTCCTGTATATTGGCATTATCTTTTTTGCAAATCCATTTTTAACAACACAATTTATCTCCTTCACAGGGTCATGAAATATTGACTCAATAATTGCATTATCAATGTATTCTTTAATTCCCTCCCCCCTTTTTGATTCTGAAAGAATGTCTATAGAAAACTCGATAAAATCATCTTCTGCTTTCACTTCTTTATATTCTATACCTGCAGCATCCAGTCTTTCTTTAAAGAATTCTGACTGTCCGCATGTAGGGAAATTGCATTTCTTGTATCTTACATCCTGCATAATCATGAGGTTGCTTCAGCATTTATAATTATTATGTTTTTTGACATTGTTAACTTATCGACTACTCCACTTACCACAACCCTATACTCCATATAGGAACGTGGTAAGATCCGTCTGGCCATGCCATGAATGCCTTTAGCATTCAATGGCATCCATGGCACAGACGCCGATAAGTAAACAATGTTTGTTTTTTAATAGGAAACACTCTTTATATAACCTTTATCATGTATATAAAAGCTTGCGTATGCTCCGATTAGGTAGAGTATGACAATAGTTGTCGGCCTGCCATAATGCACTCCCAGCATGAAGCCGATAAGGAATCCGCATGATATAAGGAACCATCTGAACCTGTTGTCTTTATCCACCTTGTAGAATATCCTGCCTACAATCATCCCTCCAAGCAATATTGTGAGATATGTCATTACTTTTGAGCCTGAAAATATCCAGTTCATCTGCATTATTATAAATCCTGTTATCATAAGCAGCAGTGCAATGTATTCAACCCAGTTGTTGTACAAATCAAGTTTTTCCATTTTTTGCCTCTTTTATTGAGATTTTTATTTCATTATATTGTTCAGTACATAGAGCCATCCTAGTATACCTATGATAGTTCCTCCAAGCAGCAGGAGTAATATCATCCATAATTCAGTTATAGGTATTGCAAGGAATATCGCAAGACCAAGTATTGTGAAAAATGAGTATGAATAGATAAGCGGTCCCCCTGGCATGTAGAATATTCTTGAGCCATCGAGAGGAGGTATGGGCAGCATATTTATCACTGCAAACCAGAGAGATACATGCAGTGTTTTTAGCAGCAGCAGGTTTGCAGGCATGTAGAAAAGCAGTATCTTTATTATGAATGCGAATAATATTGTGGCGACTGTTCCTGCAAGGCATATCACACCATTTGCGAACATATTAAGGCCATACCTAAAAGCTCCCAGCCTGTGCACTGGCAGGTGATGGATGAATATTGCAGGCGCAACAATGAACCAAAACCACCCTCTGGTCACAAAAGCAATGATTATTCCTGCAATAATGCCAGGCCACCAGAGTTTTGCCTCTGCCCTGAACCCTATGCCCAGGGCCCATAGCCTGTGCGCGCTTTCGTGTATAAGCAGAACAAACGCAGCCACAATTATGCTGTTTATTATGTTCCTTAAAGTCAAAACTGCATCAAGACTGCCTTCTGGAGTGATAACCCAATCCTTAAATGAGATGATAAATCCAATGACAAGAATACTTATGACTATAGTGTTCAGCTCTCCAGCAGTGAACGTGAAATATCGCTTTAATTTGTCTTTGTAGTTAGCAAATCCTTCCATATTGCTTTCATTGATACCTGAAGTTTTTAAATGTTTTCAAAAATGTTCTAAAATTTTGATTTATGCCTCAAAACTCATAGTATAAATAGTATCACAATTCATCTTTTCGATAATACCTATTATCTCTTCTTCATGCCCTGCTCCTATTATTCCAAGTATTTTTTTGTCAGGATTATTGTTCATGAGGCAATCAAGGTTCTTTGCCATCACCTGATTCCTTTCCTTTATCAGCACCTTATAGACAGAAGGGTACCTCTGCCTGACTTTAGTGATAAGCTTCTGTATGACATCTTTTTTAGGCACTTCTCTCAGATCAAACCCAAGATCTTCCCGTTTCCTGAGAACTGCTGCCTTAAATATATCCTCTATAAAATTCCATTTCTCTTTCCATGTAAGCTCTTTTGAAAACCTTTTCAGTGTTATCTCTATGTCCTGATCTATAAGCGCAAGAATTATCTTTTTCTTCCTTGCCAGCTTTATTGCTGTCACCATTTCTGAGCCTGGAGCAACTCCTACAAGCTTTCCAAGCTTATTCTCTACCCATGCGCCGATTATGCTGAATATGAAACCCTTTATACCTACTTTCCTTATGTCCTTCAATCCTGGACCTCTTGCCTTTTTCTTCTGCATAAGCGCAGCAAGCCTTCTTTTGTCAAGCTCAATAGCGATTATATCTGGCTCAAACTCCTCAATTGCCATCCTGACCTCTTTGAGACTCTGTTTTGCGATATGACTTGTGCCTATCAGCTTTAGGTTTTTGTAATCCATTTAAGGATAGAATTATAGTTTAACTTATATAAGTTACTGCCAGAAGTAATTAAAAAATCAGAGGTAACTGAGCACAAGCATCTTCAAATCTTAGGATATGTTATTAGAAGGCTCTGCGTCCCCGTAGGGGGCCTCCCCCCGCGACGAGCAAGATAAGGAAAAGGATTAAGTTTTGACTGATGATGCTGGTGCTCCTTGAATTGTTGACTTTTTACTTACTGCCAGAACAATCCATCGCAATAATTATAGATATTGTCTCCATGCTGCTGCCAGAATCAGATTAGTTTTCTGCCCTTGTAAGTTTATTTTAAAAGGAGCAATTAAATAAATAGTTTAATATTTTTATCATTTAACAGAAAAGTATTTATATATAAACCATTCTTTGAATTATAAGATAATATCAGGAGGGGTAATCATGCTGAAAATGAAGAAGATATCTGAAACATATGATATGAAAGTATTTACTGATAATGGGGAATATTTTGGAGACATTGAAGAGAGCATACTCACCCACAATAAGATTTTCGGCTGGCGTGTGAAAGCATCAAAAAACTCATTTTTGATAAAAGTCTTGGGCTCTGCAAAAGGTGTAATAGTTCCTCACCAGCTTGTCAAAAGCATTGGGGATATAATGATAATCTCTAAGGCAGCAGTGCCAAACTATAGCGCAGAAGAAGGGGAATAACTTTTTTCTATTAATAGAAAATCTGCCAGTCACCAGCAGGAGTTAGGTAGTTAATACATATGGGACATAGTCCTTAGTATATGTTGAGCACCCATCGTCTCTGCAGGTAACCAGCAGATAATAGTTCAGAATATAATTCTTATATATAAACATTGGTGTTTTAGTATGTAATAAGCCCTATATAAGGGTGCACCAGCATCTTCAAAACTCTGTATGTATTTTAGAAGGCTCTGCTCCCCCGTAAGGGACAACCCCCTGCGACGAGCAGGATGTAAAAATAGAAGGAGTTTTGACCTGAAGATGCTGGTGCTCCCTAAACCACAGATTTATTACATACTGTTTTTATTCCTTATGCTTATTTACCTTCTCTAAAAACTTTTCTTCTGTAATGGGATCGACAGCTGCAAACATGCTTTTCAGGCCTTTTTTAAGCGCGCTTTGATCAGTTATCCTGTTGTGCGCATATGGCATTATCATCCACTTGTCGTCTATCGAAGAGAATGGATTTATGAAGATTATTATGAACCCTGGAAAATCTATGAGCAGCTTCCATTTGTCAATTAGAAACTCAAGGTTGCTCAGTGAATTTACTGTTATAAGGGTTATATTTTTTTCTTTATTGAGCTTTATACGCAGACTGTCTATATCATCAAGCTTTGGCATGACCAGAAAATGCTTGACCTTATTTTTATATTCTATAAACAGAGCATACCCTTCTCTGTCTTTATCAATAGATTTAATCTCTTTTCTGATTATATCCTTATGTCTCTCATAATTGACTGCCCATTTGACCATATAATCATGCAATGCCTGTATTTTTATCACCTTCAAAGATATTAGAATAAGATATTTAAATAGTTTGCTGAAAATATATAATAAGAATCTAGCCTGGTCAGCACAATAGTGTCTGTTTTCTAACCTTTGCCCCAACATTGATGATTCAATAGCCTGAGGTTTATTGCATTAACATACAGGCAAAGAGTGGAGGTTTTCTTGCTCCTATCCTCAAGCTCAAATTCAACTTTATCGTATATCCTAAAAGAATCGGTCGTGACAAAGGGCATGACCTGCGCATTGCAGTCATCCCTCAAATCGCCTGTATAATAAGTTTGGTGTTTTCTTATCCTTACTATGGTTCCTTTCATTGGCATTGTAATAATTCTGCGCCTTAATCTAATCAACAAGATTTGATATCTTTCTCACATTTACAGCTTTCTGCCTTCTGAAACTGCTGAAAGATAGTCCTTTGGGCTTTTCAAATTCAAACTGGACCTTGTCATTGGGCTTGAATTCGTCGTTGGTTATAAAAACGACAGTCCCCCAGCTTTCATCATCGAGTATTTCGCCATAGATATAATCAGGGCGTTTGCGAAGCCGAATAATCTTCCCTGTTCTTATCTCGTCCATTTGCCTTTACCTTCTATAGGAAATTATATCCTACTTTCCTTATCCTGATTGCTTTAGATGGTATCCTTATCTCTCTTTCAAACTCTACTTTCTCTCTAAACCTCTAAACATTTTATAACATTTCCTGTGTTTTCTGGATTATATATACTTTTGGTTGACGACAAAAACATAATAGAATAAGATATGTTAATTGTTAAACATCCAAAATTTCCATAAACATTTTCCCAGATTCTTATGGAATATCAATGAATCCTAAACCATTTCATTTTTCCAAAGCCCATGTTTATTGCATAAAGCCCTTGCAGTCATGCCTTTAGTATCTGCTATGCAGCAGAATTCAGCAACAGGTTCGTCCCCTGGCTTAAGCCTTTTGCCAATAATTACATTCTTATCTTTGACAAGCTGAATCAATTCTATATGATGATCTTCTTCCATCGGATGAGGAACTGAGCCAATCTTAACTCTCACTCCACTTTCAATAGTCTCAATAACAGGAACATGTTTTTCATTGCCTTCCTGTTCAGATGTTTTTTCTTCCAATAGCCTCATTGGCTGTCCGCAGCAGACTAATTCTCCTGCGCCGGTTTCAATCACTGAAACAACATTTCCGCAAATATCGCATTTATATATCTCGTTTTGTTCTGTCATATCAATTACCCCTATTTGCTGCATATGCAATTTGAAGCTATATATATCTTATGTTTAAGGTTTATACGCTATAGACAATATATAAGAAAAATCAGATCAATATCCTTCAACTGTAAAGCTGCTCAATCATTCTCGACCCTTGGAGCCAATATAAAAGCCAGCTGAACCCTGTCAACCACTTTGTACTCAAGCTTAAGAGGGTAATCTGTATTGAAATTTACTGTAACATTCTCAGAGAGTTTTGATCCTCCCATCATCTTTTTAAGGTATTCAAGTGAGTACTTTGCATGGATCTTATCCTGTCCCTCTACTTCTATCTTATTCTCCTCGTCAGCGCTAAGCTCTATCTTTGCCTTTGACAGGTCTCCTTCAGCAAGCACTGTGAATTTCTTTTGCTCTGCGATAAAGCTTACAGCATCTGCTACAATATCAGCATCTTCTATACATTCATTGAGAGTTGAGGATTGCATATTGATAACTGAAGAAAATGATAGGTCAGGTATCTTTTGCTCCTTCTCTTCAAGGTCAAGTATTGGGAGGCTGAATGTCCTTGTGGAAGCGCCTTTTAATATTATCTTCAGCTTGCTGTCTTTCTCAAATTCAAGAGTGAGGATGTCATTCTGCTTTGCTCTCCTTAGGAACTGCTTTAGATTGCTGAGGTTGATTGCTATGTCTACAGGCTCTTTAACTTCATATTCTGTAAAAGTTGATGATAGCAGTTTGAATATCACCATGGCAACATTCGCAGGATCCATAGCAACAAGCTCTATTCCATCTGCTGTTATCTTGAATCTTGCTTCAGTAACTAGTTCAGATATTATTGATATGCTATCTTTCAGGTATTTTGGTTCAGCTAAAGTCAGTTTCATTATTATCCCCCATATCCCTCTTTGTTTTTCAAGAATATCTAAATCATGCCTTTTATTTAAATTCTTCTATTTTTGTATTGTCAGAAATTCTCCATCGTCGACAAGGTGCACTTTGCTGAATCCCATCTCCTCTGCAAGATCTTTTAATGCTTCAGTCATGAACTTTTCCCCATGCGCAGGTATTATATGCTCAGGCCTTGTAAAATTGAACAAATCCCTCAAATCTTCCCTTGCAGCATGGCCGCTTACATGGATGTCCTTGAATATCCTTACCTTGCTCTGTTTCAGCATCTCTTCGAGCTTTTTCCTGTTCTCTATGTTGGTCTCAGTAGGGATAGTTGCACATGAAAATATGACATGGTCCTCTGGTTTGAGCTTGAAGTTCATCTTGCCTGCCGCAATCTTCGAAAGCACTGCCTTTGGCTCTCCCTGGTGGCCTGTCAATACAATAAGATATTTACCCCTGTCCTTATCTTCTATCTTATTCAGCCTTTTTTCAATCTTGTTACCGTATCCTACAAGCTCTATGTCTTTTTTGAATTTTATTATCCCTATATCTTCCCCTGCATTGACATACTTTGAAAGGCTTCTTCCAAGGAATATAATCTTCCTCTTAAGCTTCTTTCCAAGCTCAATTATGGTCTTTAGCCTTGCAAGATGCGAGGAAAATGTTGTTATCAGGATAGCTTTTCCTTTTGCGTCTGTCCCAAGCATGACATCCTTTAGCATCTGCTTTGCTACTGACTCTGAAGGCATCTTCCGTGCATCATAAGCATATGTTGAATCGACTATAAGGCAAAGTACACCTTCTTTCCCCAGCTCTTTCAGCCTTTCAATATTAGCTTTCTGGCCAAGAACAGGGCTCATGTCAAACTTGAAATCATTTGCATATATTATAGCGCCGTATTTAGTATGAATCGCGACCATTACAGTCTGGGGTGTTGAATGCGTTATATTGATAAATTCTATTGTTATATTATCAGAGATAGTGTATCTTGAATTTGGGTTGACCTCAATTATCCTGTTCTTTATCCTTATCTTTTCATCCTTTAGTATTGCCTTTACTACAGCTGCTGAGAATGGGGTGCATAATATCGGGGCCCTGAATTCATCAGAGAGGAAAGGTATTGCTCCTATATGGTCAAGGTGGGCGTGCGTAGGAATTACTGCCTTTACCATGTTTTTCCATCCTTTAATCACAGATATGTCAGGCACAGCATTCTCTGCTATCAACTCTTCTTTGGTAAACTTGCTGATATCCTCATCTTCTGTAAATCTGATGTAGTTCTCCAGATGAATGCCCATATCGCAGATGATTACTTCATCATCTACTTTTATAGCAGTCATGTTTCTGCCTATCTCGCCATATCCTCCTACTGTGCATATTTCAACTGTCATGAATATGCTGGAAGAAGTGGAGGTATAAAAAGGTTTGGATAGCGATTATTTATTTCCTTCTTCTGATTATAAACAATCCTATCAATACAACTATCAACCCTAGTCCTAAAGTTATCATTGAGAACTTGAGTTATGTTTGTCGGAAATCTTCCGAAAATTCATATTAAACATTTATTAAGGACATAGATTTACAAAGTAAAATGCCAGAAAAAGAGATAAAGAAGGATGAGCAATTAGAAGGTTACAATAATCTATTAGAAGATATAAAATCAATTATGCATAAAGACCTTTCCAAAACATATAAAGCAGTAGATAATATTAAGGTTCAAACATATTGGCATGCTGAGAAATCGGAGATTTCTGGCATCTTAGAAATTTTAATTTATAAAAATATACCCCTCTGCTTGCAGTGGCTGGGTATGGCTAATGATTATATGCATGGTATATTTTTCTGACCAAAAATCCAATGTAAGATTATACCCCGCCGCTTGCGGCGATTGGGTTTTTGATTTCCAAGAGGTAGGAGAACGGATTGTAAGAGAAGAATTGCAGCATAAGGAAAGGGCGGAATATGGCAAAAAAGCAATAGAAAAGTTAGCAAAAGACCTCATGATATCTAGGAGGCTTATATTTGATATTGTGAATTTCTATAGAGCATATCAAATTGTGCATACACTATGTGCACAATTAAGCTGGAGTCATTATCGGCTTTTAAGTGAGATAAAAAATAACATGTGGAGTAAAAGGGAACTTGAAAGGAGAATCAAAAACAGAGAATACGAAAAAGCAAGGAAAAAAGGATATATTGTAGTTCAGTTGCCAAAACAATTGCCAGCTCCTGAAGATGTACTTTTGGCTGCTATTTGGAATTTATTTGATAGTATTTTTATTTACTATTCTTTAACTTTTCTTTCTCTTCTTTCAGATTGAAATGCTCTGCAAGAGGTTTTATCACTTCATTGAATGTAATTTCTTCAGAAATCAAAGGGAGCATATCTTCATTCCACCTTTTGTAAAGTTTCTTGGCCTTGTTAAACATCTTTGTTATGCTAGGATCATTTCCTGCTAATCTACATTTTTCTTTTACAATATCTTGATTTATTTTATACCCTTTCTTTATGATTTGGTAAATATCAAAATGATCTCTTGGTTTATTTCTTCCAATAGTGGCAGCCATTTTTTCAGCGAACATTTCCTCTTTTGAGAGGGTACTAACAGAAAACTGAGGTATTTCTTCATCATAAAAATGATTAATTTTATGTATCTCAGGTTTTGTAAAAAGTTTAGCTTTCTTATTTAAGTCAATAAATACAAAGTCATCTTTTTCCTTGAAATTCTTGTAGTGTGCAATAAGCCTAACAAAGCCGGAAACATCTTTATCTTTGGTAACTTTATCAAAGAAACCGCTTTTAACAAGAATCTCTTTTATTTGCTTTTTAATTTTGATTATATCACCAGTAACAGTATAATCAACATCCTCACTTAGTCTTGAATAATCAAGGAATATCTTTTGCAAAGCAGTCCCTCCTTTAAAATAGATACCTTCAATATCTTTAATAAGAAAAAGTATTATAGTAACATAATAATCTTTAACTAAGAGTAGCTTATTGAACTTATATATACTCATGACTTCAATAATTCTGTCTTCACTTATTTTCTTGATTTCAACCATTTTTTTGCATTCTCCTTGCTAAGAATCTTAAATTCATGCTTATCAATATGATCTGTTACTGCTTCATCAACTCTTCTTTTAGTAGTCTTATGAAAAATGAATTTTGTATTAAGTATCTCTATTTTTCCTGATCTTTTTGTAGTCCATATTTCAATTTTCATTGGTACCTGATCAGTTAGTCGCCAGTAATTTGCAGCAGTCCAGCCACCAATGAAATAGCCTTTTCCATCAAACATCTCATCAGCTATTAAAAAAGGATCATCACTCCATTTCCCTGTTCTTGCTTTTATAGGTACTAGGAAATATTTTGTTTTATTAAGCTTTACAATCCTTCCTTTTTTTAGAAGTTGATGAATTGTGTTTTTCATTTGAATTCTGTTCTCGAAATGTTTTTTAATATCTTCTCTAGTAAAATAATTTTTTTTTTGAAATTCCAGATTAGATATTATTCTCATTTCTCTTATTGATATGCCTTTCATATTATCACCAAAAGCTTGATATTTAAGCTTCTAGTGTTAAGGATATATAAATGTTTTGGAAATGTCAGTTGTCAATTACCCCATGTCCCCACAGATTCACTGTAAATTATGCAATTCCATAAATATTATCAAAAAAGGAAAAAGGAAACTCACAAATAGTGCAAGACAAAAGTATTACTGCAAACTTTGCAATCACTTTTTCTCTGAAAGCTTTTCGCCAAAACGCACACCCCTAAAAATAATCATCGACACAGTAATCCTCAACAATCTCATCTACATCTTAGATTATAAACCAGAAGCAAACAAACAAAACATACAAAAAGTAACAACCCACCTATATCTCTACGCTTTAGCCTTATCATTCAGAACAAACTTTTCATTAAAACATTTCACTTACGCGTACTTCGACCAAAACAACATCTTCTCTTTCAGACCTAATCAGCTCAAAGTCAATTATGATTAACTGCTATATCTAATCTCAAACTTTTTCTAATCCTTCCTTTCCCTTTGTGAAACTAATGGTCGCCAAAACACACTTGTGTTTTAAGACAAAGAAATTGTTAGAATCTATTTGAAATGCAGAGAAATATTGGATAATTACTTTCATTATAAAAACAAAATATAAACAGACCTGGGAAACCTCTCGACAGCTGGCAGACGAAGGGAGTTGTCTTGCTAAGCAAGCCAAGCTACCAGAAAAAAAGAAAAATGCGGGGGAAGGGATACGAACCAGCTCTTTCGCCAGCTGGCAGACGAAGGGAGTTGTCTTGCTAAGCAAGCCAAGCTACCAGAAAAAAAGAAAAATGCGGGGGAAGGGATTTGAACCCTCGTAGGCACTAAGCCAACAGATGGCTCACATTGATTTCTTCATCGAACTGCATAAAGCAGCACTCTGCACTCAAATGCCTTGAGTCTGTCCCGTTTGGCCACTCCGGCACCCCCGCAGGGTAAAATAATAGAGAATCAAGTTAATTTATAAAATTAATGGAAAGAAGTCTATTCAAGAACACTGAGCTTTGCTTCAATATCATCAAGATCTTCTTCAATCTTATCAATATCAGTTTCTGGTCTTGGCCTGGATTTTTGATATTTTTTGAGTATTAGTTCTGGCGCTTTCTTCTTTACAGCAGCTCTAAGGCCTGTCTTTGGCAGTTCTCTTCTCAACCTGTTGGCAAGAAGATTTATCTCTCCCATGACGTGCTTAAGCTGCATAAGATATTCAATCTTGTATTTTCTGATCTGTTTGAAAGCCTCATATTTCTTCAGGCTGCTTAGCACATTCTTTGAGCTTTCAAGAATTGATCTGTGCACTTCAACAGAAGATTCAATATTTGCATAAAACACTTCATCTTGGTCTTTAGTCATTTTATTGATTCCGGATCAAATAGTGTCTTGTCTATGAACATCACTCTTTTTTCAATCTCGTCAATGGAACTATGCCATGAATTGAGTTCATAATCTTCAGCATTCTTCAGCTCGTTTATCTTCTCAATAAGCGACTTTGCTTCTTTTATCTTTGATTTTGTAAGATGAATAATATCCAAAATATCTTTATACTCATCTATTTTAATGAATACAGGCGTTTCTCTCATCATTTAAACCTCATATAAGACCTTTTCTACATATATCAGCTTTCGCTGGATATCTTCAAGGCTTTCTTTCCATTGGTTAAGTACCTTGTCTTTTTCATTCTTTATCTCATTCATCCTGTTGAATGTATTTTCTGTCTGCTGGACGTTTTCTTTTATTTTTGTTATCTTTCCAAGAACTTCCTGATAGTCCCTTGATTTTACAAATACAGGCCCCTCTGCAGCTGCCATCCTGACAGGCTCAGCTTTCCCCTCTATAATTTCAGGAATCTCTGGGAGCTCAGGCATTTCAGGTATTTCAGGTTTTGCTACTTCAAGAACTGGCTTGAAAAGCTCTTCTGTCTCTGCAACCTCCTCAGGTTGTTTAATAACTTCATGCTCTTCTTCAAGTTCAAATTCCTCAATCTCCGGAACTTCTTCTTTTGGAAATTTGATCTCATGGAATTTGTCTGGAATCTCCAGCTTCTCTGCTACTGCTTTCTTTTCTGGAAAAGCCTCTTCAGGAGTTGGTGGAGGTGGTATTTCCAACGCAGCCTTAGCCTTTTTTTTCTTAAACCATGCCATATTAAATCCCCATTAGATATAATCATTTAAAATGTATATTGTTTATTAAATTTTTGAGAGTATCAGGGAATAGTAACACAAACATTTTCGCAGGAAATTTCTGTAAACCAAACATTTTAATATTTCATAGATATTGGATAGCTTATGGAAAAACTTAAGGAATGCATGTTTTATGAGAAGCTGAATAACAAGAAAGTCCGTTGCAATCTCTGCCCTATGCATTGCCTTATTGCTGACAGAAAAAAGGGCAATTGCAAAACGCGCGAAAACCGTGATGGAACACTTTACAGTCTTGTATATGCAAGTCCCTGCTCAATTGCAATAGATCCTATGGAAAAAAAGCCGCTTTATCATTTCATGCCTGGCAGCTCAGTGTATTCATTAGGCACAGCCGGCTGCAATCTGCACTGCAAATTCTGCCAGAACTGGACAACATCACAGGCAATGCCTGAAGATGTTGAATCAATTAACCTGACTCCTGAAGAGCTTGTTGATAAGGCTATCCATTATGGCTGCAATACAATAGCATATACCTACAATGAACCAATAATATTTTATGAATATGTGCTGGACTGCGCAAAGCTCGCAAAAAAAAGAGGGCTGAAGAATGTGATCATATGCAATGGATTCATAAATCCTGAGCCATTGAAGCTTTGGTGCAGATATATTGATGCAGCGAACATAGACCTGAAAGCATTCACAGACAAGTTCTATAAAGAAGTTACAGGCGCATGGATCAAGCCAGTGCTTGAGACTATAAAAACAATCAAGAAAAAAGGGATTTGGCTGGAGATAACAAACCTCATAATACCCACATTGAATGACAAGCTGCCAGAGATACAGCAGATGTGCAGCTGGATAAAGGAGAATTTAGGCGCAACAACACCTCTTCATTTCACAGCATTTTATCCTTGCTATAAGCTTATTGATCTGCCACCGACACCAAAAGAAATACTTCTTCAAGCAAAATCCATAGCAGATAAGGCTGGACTCAAATATGTGTATGTGGGCAATGTCCCTGCAGAAAAGGAGAGTAACACCTACTGCCCGAAATGCAGAAAGCTTTTGATAGAAAGAGGCTTGTTTAATATCATACAGAATAATATAAAGAATGGGAAGTGCAGCTGCGGGTATGATGTTGATGGTGTATGGAGATAAGAATATGCGACTAAAGGTTTATAAAATCCACAATATATTCAAAAATTAATGAACAAGGAACAAATAGCATATAATTTTGCAAGATTTGATACTGATACAGGTGGGTTTATCACAGGGTCATTCCTTACTGGCAGTGCTTATCTGACAAGTGTCCATTATATCCCTGAGATTTCTCCTTTCTGCGCAATAGCTTCAATTGGATCCTTAAGTGTTGCTGTTTTTAAATATTTAAAATCCAGACTTATTCACAATAGGATTAAGAATGAAGAGTTAGATTCTATAAATGAGGCTGAAGAAGTAATTATTTCCGATTCAATAGGACTAGAACATTTGCTTGAAAGGACAAAAGAAAAGAATAAGAAAGAATGGGGTACTGTTTTTAATGCCAATTATAATGATAAATTGATTACTATTTCGGAGATATTAGATAGTAGTGAGGCAGAAAGAAATGGTTTTATTATAGAGAGGGCGATAGACTTCATAACAGTCAATATTAGAAAACTGGCAATAGAAGGTTATAATGGAGTACAGCATTTCCATACTGGGTACCTCAATTTTATGGAATCATTTAATTACAAGATTAGTATAAATGACAGGTCTGTTGGTAATCCTGATTGGATACAATTATTGACTTTTAATATTAATGACCAGCCAGAGATTATTGCATATAACAGAACCAATACTTATATTCCTTATTATGGCAATAAGTCCCATTTAATAAGGGCTGATGATGCAATGATATTAGAGTATTTGAAGAAATAGTACATAGTATTGCTTAATTCCAGATTCTCCAAAATTCTTCCGGATTTTTATAATGCATGCTTATAAACAAGCTATTGACTTGGTTTGTTTATGTATTTTTACAGCAAAAACCTGTTATTGTTTATTTTGTGTATAGTCTTCCTTGCTGTTAATGCTTCATCACTTCAGATAACAGAGATAATGTTCAACCCAAACGGAAGCGATAGTGGAAGAGAATGGATTGAGATATATAATGATGGGCTGTTAGATATTAATCTCTCTGGTTTGAGATTCTATGAATCAGCTACTAACCACCTGACTACCCTGACAAATGGAGAATCAGTATTGCATCCAAAAGAATATGCTGTAATAATTGATAAGCCTGAGAAGTTTTTCAATGATTATCCCTATCTTGAAGTATCTAACATAGCTATATTTGACAGCGCATTTTCACTATTAAATTCAGGAGAATATATCACAGTAAGAAAAGAGTATATTGAGATGACCAGCGTCAATTACAGCATTATACTTGATTATGTAGATGTTAGTGAGGGATTCTCTTTGTCTTTGGTAAATTATAGTTGGGATTCAAGCATCAGTTTGGGGGGAACTCCAGGTCATGCCAACATTATCTTTGATGAACCAGGCCCAAATTCAACATCAGATAACAATACTTGTGACATCAACTTAAATATAGAAACAGACAAAAGCATATTTGAGAACAAGGAATCTTTCAAGTACAAGCATAGGCTGACTAACCTTAAAGACGACAATAAATTTAACTACACTATTGAATATTGGATAGAGGACATCTTTAATGATACAGTAAAAGCAAAAAGAAACACAACAAATGTTGATAAGAAGAGCTGGACACCCTCAATCAATGATAAGGTCAATGCTTTTGTTTTGAAAGCAATAGCATACCCTGAATGCAATGACACAAACCTTGCAAATAATTATGCTGAAAAGATTATTATCGTGAGGAATAAGCAGGATGCAGACTCAAATTCTTCAGGCATAACAAAAGATTCATGCAATGTGTCATTAAGTATATTTTCAGATACAATCATAAATAATTCTGAGACAATAAGATATAAGCATTATCTCAATACTCTGGATTATAACTTTACAATCAAGTACTGGATAGAGGATATATTTAGCAATAATATCCGCTCAACAAGAAATACAACAAACACAAACAAGAAAAGCTTTACTCCAAAGATTGAAGAAAAAGAAAAATCATTTGTGTTTAAGGCTATTGTTTATCCTGATTGTAATGATACAGATATTAAAGACAATTACGCAGAAAAAGTAATTGTTGTGAAAAACCATGATTATAAGGTGGTTGAAGAGAAAAGTATTCATGATTCTTCAGGCAGCAGCAAAAAAAGAAAGCCAATACTGGAATATTATATATCTAACCTGCCCCAAGATGCCGCGCAGAACAGCACATTTACTTTTACTGCAAGAATAATCAACAATGATGACAAGCTGCATGAAATTAAACTTTACAGCTATGTGTATAGAGGAAACAAATGCATAAGCGGAGATGGAAACAGGACAATGAACTTGATTGATTTTGTGATTGAGCCTGAGGCTGAAATGAGCATTGAGATGAACAATACAATATCTTATGCTAAGCCTGGGGAGTATAAGGTCAAATTGGTGATAAATAAAGATAACCAGAAGACTGATTATAATTTAATCAGGAATATCAATGTGACTTCAAATGAAACTGATTCCAGATCATGCAATTGCAGCGCTTCAATACAGACCAAATTACTGAACTATGTACCAGTTTATTCTGATGATGTTTCAGCGATTGTTGTTGAGCCAGCGCTATACAATAAAGTAGTATATGAATCAAATAATATGGTAATAAAAGACAGAATAAGCTATTTTGTAATTGCGTTTATGGCTGTGTGCATGATTTTCATGATTTTTTGGAAAGGAGTTAAATAACCCAATCATAAATCCCTTACAGCTTTTTCAATTATGCTTGCTGCCCCAATATAAGACTCATCTTCTATCACTAAAGGCTTTCCAATCTTTACCCTGGCTTTTCCAAAGCTTGGCCATCTTTTATCCCTTGACAATATCTTTATTGTACCTTCAATCTTTACAGGCACAACAGGCACTTTCATCTCGACAGCCAGCAAACCTATGCCTTGCTTAAATTTAAGGATTTTTTCACTCCTCTTCCCTTCTGGAAAGATAAGAATATTCCAGCCTTTATCTATCAAATCTCCTGTATGCTTCATGCTTCGCCTGAATCCTTTCTTCTGGGGAAAAAGATAGATGTTGAAAAACGCGGTCAGGAGATATAACAGAATTCTTTTGCCAGAACTTTTGACTTCCATATCTGGGCCAAGGAAATATTCCTGCAGCGCAGCAGTGGCTGTCTTTTTTGAGAATCTCAAAGGCAGTTTCATGAGGATTGCAGGCGTATCAATGTGACTCTGGTGATTTGACGCAAATATCACAGGTCCTTTTACATCTCTTAAATTATCTTTTCCTTCAACAGATAGGCAGCTGAACAGGCTGACAAAAGGAAACAATAGCAGCCTTTGGACAATAAACCTTATGCAGCTGGTAAGAGGAGATAGCGCCCACTTCCTGAATATAATCTTCTGCTCAATCCGCTTCTGTGTCTTTACAAGATTTTCAAGTTCCCTAACTCTTGTGCCTGGAAGGATATCTTCCTCATCAATCTCAAGATTGAACTCCTGTTCTAAAAGGGAGACGAGCTCAACCCTATCAATCGATGAAAGCCCCAGCTCCTGCAGATTTGAGTTCCTGCTTATTTTTTTAGATGTCAGTCTTGAGAGTATTGCATAGACCTTGTTCTTTTTCTCAACAATCCCTTCTGGCTTTACCTTATTTTGCACAAATTCCTTTACAATAAATTTTTTGACCTTCAGTGTAGTTGTCCTTGGGAAATCCTCATATGGCCAGACAGTGTAATCCTGGATCTTTTGCGAGGCATCAAGCTCTTTATTTGCTTTAGCGATTATCTGTTTAGCGCCTGCCTTTCCAGATATGAGCAGAACAGCGTGAATCTCTTCCTTTTTTTTTGTCTCAATCCCTATAACACAGCTGTCCCTGACCCCATCTATATTATTGATAGCGCTTTCCACATCTTCAGGATATATATTGATGCCTGCAGGTGTAAGAATCATATCCTTTTTCCTTCCTTTCAGAAACAGGAAGCTGTCCTTGTCCATGTATCCTGTATCTCCTGTTCTCAGCCAGCTGCCCTTAAAAAGTTCTTTGGTCTTTTTTGGGTCCCTGAAATATCCCTTGGTTATGGAATCGCCCTTTGCAAGAATCTCTTTATTCTTATCAACCATGATATCAACGCCAGGCACTGGCTTTCCAACAGAACCAAGTCTCCATTCCTTTGATGTGTTTGCTGTCAAGACTGGAGATGTCTCTGTAAGCCCGTAACCCTGCAGGATCAGGAACCCTGTTGCATTATAAAATCTTTCCAGCTCCCTGTCCAACGGCGCGCCGCCGCACATAAAGTAATTTATCCTGTTCCCGAATTTATGATGTATTTTCCTGAATAATATCTTTCTTAATCCAAATGGGAGCTTTTCTGAAAATCTCAGCAAGAGGTTAAACTGCTTTTCCTTATTTTTATCTTTTACCTTTTTTATTATCCCTGAATAAATGAGCTGCAGAAGCCGCGGAACCATGACTGCATTTGTTATTTTTTCCTGATTGAAAGCTTTAAACAGTGCGCTGGCTTTAAGGGATTTTATATAGACGATAGTCGATTTGTTGGACAGAGGGATAAAGAACCCAACCATCTGCTCAAATACATGGCTCAATGGAAGAACAGACAAAAACCTGAACATGGAATCAATCTTTTCTATCTTATTCAATGCGTTGATGTCTGAGACAAGATTCTTGTGCGTCAGTATGACCCCTTTGGGCTTGCCTGTTGTTCCGGAGGTATAAATTATCTCAGCAATATCATCTTCCTGGATAATTGCAGGGCTTTTCTCTTTTTTTACACTGGATATTTTTATATGGCTCAATATACCAATGATCTGCTCAATGAAAACTATTTTTTTGTTTTTTAGCTTCGGCTTATACCTTGTCTGGAAGATTATTTTTGCATTGACCAGCCCATCAATCTTTTTGACAAGATCCAGATTTGATCTCAGGTCAACAGGAACAACAATAACACCTTCCATGAATGCGCCAAGCAATATTACTGCATACTCAGTCCCGTTATAGGCCCATACAATGATCCTATCTCCTTTTTTTATATCATTCTTCTTAAGAAAGCTGGCAAATTTTAGGGAAAGCGCATAAAGTTCCTTATAAGTGTAACAAAACCGCCTGTACTCCTTCCTGTCTATTATTGCAGTCCTATCCGAGTCCCTGAATCCGCTGATTAGGTCATTTAGAGTTCTCATGTTTTCACAAACCTCAATACAACTGCTCCTGCCAGAAATAATCCAATGACAACCAGGAGAGCCTGCCTGAATCCTGCAGCCACAGCTATAGCGCCAAATAAAAAAGGCCCTATGACACCTGAAAATTTCTCTGTCAGTCCCTGGTAGCCCAATAGTTCAGCGATTTTATCCTTTGGAGCCAGGCTTATCAATATAGGCCGGGTGATTGTCCATATTGCTCCCAGCAGCGCCCCTCCCATAATACCTACTATTATGAAAGTTGTATAATTTGTCTTTAGATATAGCATAAGGATGATAACAGTCCATAGGAACAATACAAAAGTCAAAGTTTTTTTGTGGCCCAGCCTGTCTGTCAGTTTTCCAAAAACCAGGGCGCCGATGCCGGCAGCCACAGCCATCAGGATATACATGGGAAAGAACTGGACCAGTGTCAATCCAATCTGGTCTCTGGCATACAAATATAAGAACATTATCGCAGTGTTTGCGCCGTCAACAAAAAGAAAAGAGGCAAGCAGGAAAAGCCACACCTGCTTGAATTTTTTAATAGATCTTATTGTATAGATTACTCTTTTAAAAGCAATTTTAAGGTGCTGCTTATTGATCTTTGTTTTTGCTGGTTCTTTGATGAGGACAAAAGTAAACAATGAAAACCCGAGGTAGAGCAAGGCAGTAGAGATAAATATCACCTTTATCCCGCTTATGCTCTCATAACCGTAAAAGCGGCCTATTGTATAAGCTGCGCAGATAGCGAATATTGCGCCCACATATCCTGTTGCAGTACCAAGCCCGGATATCCATCCCCTGTTCTTTTTGTTTGATATATTGACCAGTAATGAATCATAGACATCAAGGCTTGCATGATAGAACAGATTAGCAAGCAGGCCAAGCAATAGTACCATAATCAGGGTGAAAAATCCTGTAAAGAAAGTGAAGATGCAGCATATCAATGTGGATACAATCAGCAATAGCTTTTTTCTCTGTGTCACATCAGCGACTGCTCCAAGGAAAGGGACTGTCAATCCAGCCAGCAACATGGAAACAGACATGACCAATCCGACATGAAAAGCGTTTCCTCCCTTGAGAACAACAAATAAAGGGAAATAGACAGTAACAAATAATGCTGAGAAAATTGTCTCAGCAAAATCATACATTGTCCATCCAAATACCTCTTTTTTAAGCATTTTTAGTCAGGATGCTGATGGCTGCAATAGCATAATCCTTATCATGGCTTATGCTGAGATCAATATCTTCTATCCTGCGCGTTTCATTTAATTCGTCTGATATTATCAGCATTGGCCTTCCTGTTTTTTTATTTTTGACTTCAACCTTGAGCCAGTCAGACCTTTTGCCTATTGCTTTGAAAAACGCCTCTTTTGCAGCAAAGATCCCTGCAATATGCTCTGCCTTGTAATTCCTGCATTCAGATGCATGGAATGTTTTCTTGATAAACCCTTCATTTTCCATTAATTTCCCAATTCTGGGAATATACACAATATCGACTCCAGTTTTGATTTCCATTCTGCCTGTTTCTTAAATTACAGGCTAATATTATATAAAGGCCTTGTTGCTTTTTTAAACAATTCTTTAGAATCAGCAAATGTTAATCTTTCTATTTCGCTTCTCTATGCGATAAATATATAAACCACAATACTCTCCGTAATCAGGTGATAATCATGGACCAAGAAAAATCTAAAATACACCTAAGAGTGATAATCGAGATGATGGGCGCTCCAAAAGAGCACATTGTAAAGACAATGGAGATGCTTATCAGCAAGATAAAAGAAGACGAGAAGGAAGAGGGCAACATAAAGATGATTGGCTCAGAGACAGCAGATCCTGTTGAAAAGGACAATCTCTGGTCGATATTTTCTGAGATAGAGATTGAAGTTGGTGATGTTTCTGCGCTTGTAGGCTTCTGCTTTGACTATATGCCTTCGAGTGTTGAGATAATAAGTCCAAACCAGTTCAGCTTTGACTCTCCTGATTTTGCAGGAGTGCTTAATGACATGCAGACAAGGCTGCACCAGATTGATATGGTGCTGAAGGGAGTGAATGCAGAGAACAAGCTGATTAGGAAAAATGGCACAATGCTTTTAAACAATATTGTCATCCTTCTGCTAAAGAGTGGTGCGAAAGATATCAAAGCATTGTCAGAAGGCGTAGGCATATCCCCTGACCAACTTGAGAAATTTGTTGAGGTCCTTGTAAAGGATGGCAGGATTAAAAAAAGTGACAGCAAATACTCTCTTGCAGATTAAGTTATGAAGCTAAGATGGAAGAAAAGCTAGATAAATACAAGAAGAAGCTTGAAGCTATCCTGTTTGCTGCAGGCAAAAGACTTTCTCTGGAAGATCTTTCAAGGCTTACGAGGATAAGGGACAAGGATGAACTAAAAGCCTCGCTTGAAGAGCTGAAGAAAGAGTATGATTCTAAGAACACTTCTCTTATTATAGAAAGCATTGAAGAAGAAGGCGCAGAATACTGGAAACTCACTGTAAAGTCCCACCTAATACCTCTTATAAAAAAAATTGTCACAAAGACAGAGTTGACGAAAAGCGTCATAGAAACCCTTGCGTATATAGCTTATAAATATCCTATCAAGCAGTCTGACCTGATCAAGGTGAGATCAAACAAGGCATATGACCATCTCAGAGAGCTTGAGAAAGCAGGATATATCATGCGCCAGAAATACGGCAGGACAAAAGTAATAAAGCTGACCAATAAGTTCTTTGATTATTTTGACCTTCCTCCTGAGAAGATTAAAGAGCAGTTCAAGGATTTTGAGCAGCTTGAGAAAGATATAGAAGATAAAGAAGAAGATGTCAGGCAGATTATAGAGGAACAGAAAAAAAAGGTTGAGGAGATGAAGAAAAAGAGTGAAGAGGAGAAGAAGGAATATGGGGCTATGGAGCCTGATCTTGACCAGATTGAGATTGACCTTATCGATGATAAGGGGTATAAGAAAAAGCTGGAATTATTTAAGGAAAGTGAAGAAAAGGAAACCAGTGAAGGAAGAAAAAGATTAGAAGTTTATGAAGGCATCCCAAGCGGGAAAGTTGAAGTTGTTGAGGAAAAGCCAGAGATAAAAGAAGTTGAGGAAAAGCTTGGAGAGCTTAATGTTGTGGATGAAGCTATACCTGACATCGAAGAGCAGATGAAAAAGAAAAAAAAGCCAGAGCATATCGGTAAGCTTGAAGTCTTTGGAGAGAAAGAGCCAGGTGCTGAACAAAGAGCAGATGCTAAAGAAGAAGCATTAGAGGAAGGAGCAGAAGAAGAGCCGGCAGAAGATAAGACTATAGTTGGCGCAGAGGAAAAACCTCTGGAAGAAGAGATTGAAGACGAGATAAGGGTACAGAAGGAGCAGCTTAAGCCTGAAAAAAAGCCAGAGTTTGGTCAGGGATTCTCAAAAGAGGTTGCAGAGATTATGGAAAAAAAAGCTGAAGAAAGAGTTGAAGAGATGCTGCATCCTAAAAAAGAAAAGAAAGCAGAGATAGAAGGAACAGAAGAAGAAAAGATAAATGTGCCTGCGCCGCATGTCAAAGAAGAAACTGAAAAAGAGGAAGAAGAAGATGAGAAAGAAAGAGATGAGGAAGAAATAATTAAAGAGAAGAGAGAGGAAGCGCTTCCTGAAGATGAAAAAACTGCTGGGCTGCCTCCGATGGACACTTTTGAAAAAGAAAAGAAGGAAGATTCTGAAAAATGATGCTTGTTCTAAAATGCCCCAAATGCGGCAATAAGATGAAATACCAGACAACAGACATTTACCTTACAGGCAAAAGAAAAAGATGCGTCTATTGCGGAAAGTCATTTAAGGTAAAAGATAATAGGATTTCACAGAACCTTTGAAATGCCCAAAAACCGCATTTTCAAGAGTTATTATAAACCAAAACCCTTATAAACCCATGCTTATTCTAAACCTATAAGAATTATCGTCGCTAAATACTATTATCCTTGAAAATATGGAAGAAGAAACAAAACAACCAAATGAAGAGAAGAAAGAGGAAAGAATCATCTCAAGAGAGATAGAAAAAGAGATGAAATCATCATATCTTGATTATTCCATGTCAGTCATTGTAGGAAGGGCGCTGCCTGATGTCCGTGACGGCCTCAAGCCTGTGCACAGAAGAATACTTTATGCAATGAACGAGATGGGCATGTTCTTTAACAAGCCTTATAAGAAATCAGCAAGGATTGTGGGAGAATGCCTTGGAAAATATCACCCTCACGGGGATACAGCAGTATATGATTCAATGGTGCGTATGGTCCAGCCTTTCTCATTAAGATATCCCCTGATTAATGGTCAGGGAAACTTTGGCAGTATTGATGGTGATTCGGCGGCAGCTATGAGATATACTGAAGCGCGCCTCCAAAAAATAGCCGGAGAAATGCTGCAGGATATTGATAAGGATACTGTTAAATTTGTTGACAATTTTGACGGCAGCCTAAAAGAGCCGTCAGTGCTCCCTGCAAAGATCCCAAATCTTCTCATTAACGGCAGCAGCGGAATTGCTGTAGGCATGGCTACAAACATTCCACCTCAAAATCTTTCAGAAGTTGGAAATGCTGTAATTGCTACAATTGATAATCCAGACATATCTACAGGAGGGTTGATGGAATATATCAAAGGCCCTGATTTTCCTACAGGAGGCATAATCTGTGGCACAAATGGAATAAGGTGCGCTTATGAAAACGGCAGGGGAAAGGTTATTGTCAGGGGACGTGCAGATACTGAGGAAAAAGGGAAGAGAGAAAGGATAATTATTACAGAGATTCCATATATGGTGAATAAGTCCATGCTTATAGAAGAAATTGCTGCTCTTGTAAGAGATAAGAGAGTAACAGGCATAAGCGACCTGAGGGATGAATCAGACAGGGAAGGCATGCGCATAGTGATTGAACTAAAGATGGGAGCAAATGCAGAGATTGTGCTTAACCAGCTTTACAAATATTCCAGGATGCAGACCACTTTTGGAATAATCATGCTTTCGCTTGTTGACAATAAGCCTGTTGTGCTTAGCCTTAAATCAATGATACAGGAGTTCATAAAGCACAGGCAGGTTGTTATAAGGAGAAGGACAGAATTTGATCTCAAAAAGGCTGAGGCAAGGGCGCATATACTGGAAGGGCTGATTACAGCTCTGGATCATATTGATAAGGTAATTGCAAAGATAAAGGCTTCAAAGAATGTAGAAGAGGCAAAAGCTGTCCTTATGAAAGATTATAGCCTTTCAGCAGAGCAGTCAAAAGCCATACTCGAGATGAAACTCCAGAAGCTTGCATCACTTGAACAGCAGAAAATCAAGGATGAGCATGGGGAACTGAATATCATTATCCAAAAACTGAAATCAATCCTTGCATCTGAACAGGAAATCTTTAACATAATCAAGCAGGAGACGCAGGAGATTATTGACTCATACGGAGATGAGCGAAGGACAACAATCAATCTGGATTTCGAGGATGAAGACATAGATATCGAAGACCTGATAAAACCAGAGGATATGGTAGTGACAATAACTCATGCAGGCTATGTCAAAAGGCTCACTATTGATACTTACAGGGAACAGAGAAGGGGAGGAAGAGGCATAATCGCAACTTCTAAAAAAGAAGAGGATTTTGTAGAGGAGGTGTTTATTGCTAATACACATGATTATATCCTGTTCTTCACAAACCTAGGCAAAGTAAAATGGCTCAAGGTCTACAGGATTCCTGAAGCAGGCAGGCTTGCAAAAGGCACGCCTTTAGTTAACATGGTGGAATTATCTGAAGGAGAGAAAGTGAATGCGTTTGTGAGAGTGAAGGAGTTTAAAAGCAGCTTTGTGGTGATGTGTACAAGAAAAGGAAAGATAAAGAAGACTGCGATAAAAGAGTTTTCAAGGCCAAGGAAAGGGGGAATACAGGCCATTGACCTGAGAGAGGGGGATGAGCTGATCAACACTATTCTGACTGACGGCAATCAGCAGATATTGATGGCCACTAAGCTGGGCAGCGCAGTGAAATTCAATGAATCTGATGTAAGGCAGATGGGGCGCACAGCAATGGGAGTAAGAGGAATATCCCTCAGGAAAGGGGATGAAGTTGTTGATATGGTCAAGGCAGCAGATGATATGACAATTCTTACTGTAACTGAGAACGGTTTTGGAAAACGCACAAGGGTAAGCGATTACAGGCTCATAAAAAGAGGAGGGTTGGGTGTCAGGAACATCATAACAAACTCAAGAAACGGAAATGTTGTCGTAGTAAAAGCAGTAACAGATGATACTGGATTATTGTTCATGAGCAAGGATGGGATTGCAATCAGGACAAAGGCTAGCGGGATATCGATAATAGGGAGGAATACTATGGGAGTAAAGCTGATGAACCTTGCTTCTGGAGACAAACTTGTTGCAGCTGCAAAGATTGTGAATGGAGAAGAAGTAGTTGATGAGGACAGCAGTGATGAGAAAAAGAACCCAGAGGGAAATAAAGATATTGAAAGTGTGGAGACTGGGAGCGAATCCAGCCCAAATGAAGAAGCAACAAAAGAACAGTGATTTACCATTAGTTTTTAATACTAAACCTAATTCTTCAATACCATGAAAGCGATTGGATTGACATTCAAAGGAATGGAAGATATTGCCGCAAAGGAGATATCAGAGATAATAGTAAAAAAGGCAGAAACAAAAGATAGCCTTGTGATATTTGAAGCGGATAAGGAAGATATATGCAGGCTCTGTTATCTTAGCCAGTCTTTCATAAAGGTCTGCGCAGCTGCTGGTGAAACTGATGCTAAAGGTTTTGATAAAATCAAGATTACTGAAACGATAAAGAGATGCGATTTATCAGGATGGCTTGATAAGGAAAAGTCTTTTGCAGCAAGGTGCACTTTGTTGTGTGATGTTAAAGCAGACCACGCTGAGATTGAAGCATTTATCGGCGAAAAGATAATAGAGAATGCTGAACACAATCTTGGGTTCACCCCAAAGGTTGATCTTGACAATCCAGATATGACTTTTATTGGCATAATTTCAGAAAAATCATTTTCTATTTGTATAGATTTTTCAGGCGCAGACTTAAGCAAGAGAGATTACAGAATATTCTGTCATTCTTCTGCGCTAAAGGCAGGCATTGCTTATGCAATACTGAGGATTGCGAATATAGAACAAAATGATACCATCCTTGACCCTTTTTGCGGGTGCGGGACAATCGCAATAGAAGCAGCGCATCTCCTTTCACAAAGGCCTATTCATTTCTTTAATAAAGATAAGTTTGCATTCCTCAAGTTCATAGAATTTGATTTTGGCAAAGATGATTCAAAAATAAAGGATAAGATTAAGGCAAAAATCCATTCATCTGACAACCAGATGCGCCATATAAGATCAGCAGAAAAGAACGCAAAGATTGCAGGAGTCAACAAGCTTATTGATTTTAGCAGACAGGATATAGAATGGCTTGATACAAAGTTCAAAGAGCATTCAGTGGACAAGATTGTAAGTTATCCTCCCCAGATGTCAAAACTTGTGTCTATTAAAGAACTTGAGAAAATGTTCAATGAATTCTTTTACCAGGCAAAATATATCCTTAAAAATGATGGGAGGATAGTATTATTATCTACAGAAGGAAGAATTGATGAGATTCTTAAGAAGTCTGCAGAAATTCATGATTTCAATATTGTTTCTAAAATGGATATCTTCCATGGCAAGCAAAAGGAAGTTGTGATAATATTTGAAAAAAAAAGTAAATGATTATACAATTGGCGCAGTTGATGACTTTTCTCTTGCTTCTTCCACGCACTTATCAAATGCGTTGGTCTTTTCCCATGCGCACCTGTTGTTGATGCATGCGCATTCTATCTGTCTATAACAAGAGTACTCTGCCTTGTACTCACATGTTGTCATTATAGGCTCTTTGTCTTTTGGCTGGCATACTGTCCCTGAGCAGCCACCCCTTATACAATCACTGTCATCATTGCAGTCTATCTGTATCTGGCCTCCACCTATCATGCTGTCTTCTTGTATTGATTCTTTTGCGCATCCTGCTATTAGGATAGCTATTATGCATACGAGTATTATTGCTATTTTGTAGATTATCATAATTTACTCCCTTTTCCTTCTTATTATGAATAATCCAGCTAGAACAACAATCAACCCAATTCCTAAAGTCATTATTGAAAACTCAGGAATCTCAGCGCTCACAATAGTCGCATTGTCAAAAGCAGTCAATGTTGAGAATCCTGCCTTGCTGCATGTGACATTGTAATCCTTTAATCCTTCTGTTACAAATGTCCTATTGTAGGTGTAGATTGTTCCTTCATCCATTGGATAGTTTCCATCTGTGAAATAAATTGTACAGGTTGCTCCTGTGATAAAACTGTCATCAGTCAAATTTCTGTAATCTGCTGTGAAATGCACTTCAGCGCCTACAAACTTAGGATCATCTGCATCAATAGTAAGGCTTACATCTGCTTCTGCTGCATAACCAGAGAAAGATAAGACATCTACAGTTAATGTTGTGCCTATACATTGAATGTTTGTACATTGCGGAGCTAAACATTGATTGTTCTCTGCAAATATCGTATCTCTTGTTGCGGCTGTCTCTGAATAGAACACATAAGGAGATGAGCAGTTTATGTTATAGAATGTTAATGTTGCTGAATTGTTCAGTTCGCTGTATGTAGTGGAATTAATGTAAGCTGACCTGTCGCCTATTGTTATTGCACTGTCAAGGTCTACTGCTCTTGCATGCAGGTCAAGAGTTGACCCTGACCAGTCGATTTTTGCTTCAGAACTATTTACAGCGAGATCTTTTACTGTGTGGTTGCTGATAGCGTTTGTGAAGTAAGTATATGCTGTTGAGATGAATGATGGGACTGTTCCTGTAACAAACCATTCATCACCATGAGTTCTCCAGTCAAGCAATGTGCCTCCTGAATTGTAGACATATATCTTTAGATTAACCTTATTATCATCCTGGCTGCTTATGTCATGTGTTATAAACATTCCAGTCCAGTTGCCTGTATTCGAATGTTCCATGTCTGATATAGTCTGGCTTTTCAATACATTGCCCCAAACATCAGTAAGGTTGACTACAATATTAACTACATCCTCATCGCTGGATACATTGTTTTTGAAGAAATTGACTTCATAATATACATCATCTCCAATGTAATATCCCAATCCACTGAATCCTGTTTCGCCCATGAAATAAACCTTTGCTTCATAGGAAGCATAAGCATCATCGCCAGAACAGTCCTCATCTATGCCATTGTTAGGGATGTCATAAGCATTTGGATTGATATCTGCATTGCCATCATTGCAGTCATAAGATGCTGTGTAATTGCAGAGACTTAGGTTAGAGCCTGTATCTCCCCAGCCGTCATTGTCGTTGTCAATGCAGCCTACAGCACCAGTACCATAAAACACACTAACACTGCTTAGTTCAGGAGTAGAAGAGCCGTCTGACTGCATGTTTACTTTGTACTGGATGTATTGGTTGTTTGTGAGAGTGCTTATATCGCAAGGCGAAGAAGTGCATGTCTTGTCCCAGGTTGTTTCTCCTGAACAACTTGCATCATCACATGATTTGGCTGATATGTTCAACCGCAATGCTCCTCTTTTGTAATGGTCGAGGATTTCTTCAGGTGATAGTGCGCGGTTGTAGATTGCTACTTCGTCTATTGAACCGTTGAAAAATGCACTTCCAACACCTGTATCAAGCCTACGCGCCCCAATTGTAATACCGTCATTTGAGGATTGGCCTCCTTGTCCAGTTAAATAGCTTTCGTAGATTCCATCTACATATATCTCATAAACATTTCCTGATTTTCTTCCTGTAATAAAATGCCATGTATTATCATTCACTATCTTAGAAGAAACTGCATCATAATGAGTTTGTGTATCCTGTTCAGAAAAACCAAATGTTGCTTTTCCATTTGAATTAAAACTAAACTGAAAAACTCTATCCCCCCAAAACACAATTTCTCTTTTTTCAATCAGCATAGGTGAAAGTGAATAATTGTCACCATTTTGATTTGTTTTCAACCAAAAACTAAGAGTAAAATTAATGGAACTTGTAATAGATTCAATCTCTGGAAAATTATCTACATAAACATACCCATCAACCCCATCAAATCCAAAAGCAGTATCAAATTTCCCACTAACATTAAAAGTTACTCCACCAACAGCTGTCCCATTATTCCCATTCCCTGAAGTATCTTCAATTACACCTGTTGTTTCATCCATATGCATAAGCAGAATATTCCCACTCATATTCACACCATACTCCCCACTCTCAATTCCCTGGTTATCTGGCAGTTCTTTTCCAACCAGATTTCCATTAAAATTCCAATCAAATGTAATATTCTGCCAGGATACAGATGAGATTGCATCAAACACTTTGCTTTCATAATCTCCTGATGATGGGTAATTGTCTTTCTGGGCGTTGTAGTGGGCTAGGATTTCAGATGCAGAGAGGCTCCTGTTCCAGATTGATACTTCGTCTATTGCGCCGTTGAAAGGATCTGCATAATCACGTTCTTTTATTCCAATGTAAGTATCAATGCCACAATCAGGTGGGGATGTCACTGTTTCTGAGCTACTAACAGAAATACCATCTATGAAAAGTTCTTTATGATTCCCTCTATCAAGAACAATAGCAACATGGTGCCAGGTATTATTTGAAATAACACTTGAAGATCCAAAAGAATCCCATCCTCCTCCACAGGCAGGTTGTGTGAGAAATTGTAAATTATTACTTTCATTTAATAGGAACAAAAATTCTTCTTCAGTACTACTTTTGTGCTTTGCTACAATATTACCTCTTCCTCCCTTAGTGTTTATCCAGGTTATTATTGTAAAATCATCATTAAATTCGTTCTGATCAGAAACTACAACATAATCATCCACACCATCAAAACTCATTGCAGTATCCAACTTTCCAGTTGCCCATACTGGGCCGTTTATAGTTCCGTCATTGTCATTGCCTGATGTGTCCTGGACTTTTGTCCACGATGGCTCATCCATCTTATAGAAAGCAACCCTGTCATCTGTGATATCATTAGACTGGCCAGCCAATCCTCTCTGATATGTCTGGTTTATTTCTTCAGCAGTTAATGCGCGGTTGTAGATTGCTACTTCGTCGATGGAGCCTTTGAAATAAGCAACACCACTTCCTAATCTTCCTATTTCTAAATTAACTGCATCATTATCTATTGCCCCCCCATTACCACTATTAGTGTCCTTAAGAACTCCATTCACATAAATTTTTATATCAGTTCCATCATTAACTCCAACAAGATGGTACCATCCTCCGTCACTTACATCTGTTGTCCCACTTCCCACACTATAAAAGCTATTTGACCTAAATATTCCAAAATAAGGATTATTTGCACTATTTATAGCTAAAAAATAATCTCGATTTGTAACATCATCTTTAGCTACTATTTTATACCCTTGAATTCCTGCTGAAGCTGATGCTTTAATCCATGCCGAGATTGTTAAATTTCCTGTAATTTGAAGGCTGTTCGGATTCCCACAATCAACATAATCATCCAGCCCATCAAAGATCCCAGCCATTCCAATCTGTCTAGCAACAGTATCAGCTCCACCCTGAGCATTACCATGATTATCTCCAGAAGAATCCTCTACCTTGTCATTCATATGCCACAACCCAACCAATCCAGTAGTATCAACCGCACTATTCACACCAGCATCAGGCAGCTCACCACTCAACAACACATCACTAATCTTCCATGCTGTCCAGTTATAAACACCCAAATCAAACTTAGTTTCAGAATCATTAACAAAACTGTCTGCAAAACAAATACCTGACATCAGAACAACAATTATTCCCAAAATGATTATATTTTTCTTCATATCCATCCCCTCATTTTCCTTATTTCCATCAAGATAATCATAATATATTCACCTGAGAAGGTTGTATTAATAAACTTTTCGTTCTTCCGGCTGCGTAGAAATGCTCCGAAACATATATAACCCAGTAAGCCCAAGATAGGGCTTAGTGGGGGTGAACATTCGAGGTGTTCACCAAATGAAAAAGAAAAAGACATTTTTAATAAAGTTTGCGGAAAAGATCCTCTCTGCACTTAAACGCAGAGAATTTAGGCTGTATGGACATAAGTTTTCTAAGA
>DAOVBM010000085.1 GCA_030670545.1 Candidatus Woesearchaeota archaeon | reverse complement strand
TATTGGGGTTTAATACCCTTCACTTCAGTGCGAAATTTTGGATTCCAAAAATTTGATAATCTATAATGCAAATCCGTAATACCCCACCATTTATGGTGGGGATAGGATTTGTTATCAATAAATTGTCAAATTTTTGTTATTTAATGAGATGAAATATAAATGGAATGGACTATCAAACAGGAATATGATATCGAAAAGATTTTCTTTTCTCTTGAAGAGCTTATGGCATCTTATGTTCAGCAGATTGAGAGGAATAATCTTGTGATAATGTCAATGGTAGATCAAGGTAAAATGAATATATTAGAATGGCAATATCTTAATAAGAATAGTTCACAGATGAGAGAACTTCTTCAAATGGCTCATCTTGATTATATTATAGATGATTGTCCTGATAAATCCCTGATTAATTAGATTTATCAATCCCAATACGTAAGTAAAAAGTCTGCTATTCAAGAAGCACCAGCATCATCAGTCAAAACTTAATCCTTTTCCTTATCCTGCTCGTCGCGGGGGGAAGCCCCATTCGGGGACGCAGAGCTTTCTAATAACTTATCCTAAGTTTTGAAGATGCTTGTGCTCTGTTACATCTGACTTTTTACATACTCCAATACACAACATTTTTATATATAACTCTTTTTAGTTATAGATTATGGAATATCCTGATAACATTGATGACTGGCGTGAAGCAGGAAAGCTTGCTGCTAAAGCGCTGCAATTTGGATTAAAGCAGATAAAGCCAGGGGCAATGCTTGTTGATGTCGCAGAAAGTGTAGAGCAGAAAATTCTGTCCATGGGTGGTGATATGGCTTTTCCTACGCAGATCTCATGCAACAGCATAGCTGCGCATTTCTGCCCTGAACATGATGATAATGCTGTTTTTGAAGATCAGGTGGTAAGCCTTGATGTTGGTGTGCATGTGAATGGAGCAATAGGAGACAATGCAAGGACAGTTGATTTGAGCAGGAAGCATGCCCAGCTTGTAAAGGCAAGTGAAGATGCGCTTGACAATGCAATAAAGATAGTTAAAGCCGGCATAAGCATTGGAGAGATTGGAAGGGCCATACAGGATTCTATCACAGCATATGGGTTCTCACCTATCAACAACCTAGGAGGGCATGGGCTTGATATCTATAATATCCACTGCAAGCCTACAATCCCTAATTATGATACTGGAGACAGCACGACTTTAACAGCAGGCCAGATAATTGCTATCGAGCCGTTTGCGACAGACGGAGCAGGTATGATATATGAATCAGACAGGGCAACTATTTTTGCGATGGTCCAGAAAAAGCCTGTGCGCAATATGTTCACAAGACAGGTGATGGCTGAGGTTGACAAGTACAAAGGGCTTCCTTTCACTACCAGATGGCTCATGAAAAAGTTTCCTGCAATAAAAGTCAATTTTGCCTTGAAAGAGATGCTTAATCTTGGGATAATAAAAGACTATCCACCTCTTCCAGAGAAGAATAAAGGCATTGTAAGCCAGGCAGAGCATACTATAATTATTACAGATGATGGGTGCGAGATATTGACAATTAGTGATTGAGCTTATTTTATTACATCTTCTAATTCTTCAGGACTTTCAATAATAAAATCTGCAAATTCTTCCTCTCCTCCAGCAGCATGCCCCCATCTTACGAATATTGTTTTTGCTCCTGTATCTTTTGTTCTCTCTAGATCGCTAATCTTGTCTCCCAAGTTATATATAATCTTCCCAATGGATTGCAACTCTTTAATATCCTTTTCTTGATTCTCAATACCAAGGATAGGCGGCTGTCCATATATGCAGTCGAATTCAACAGGAATCTCTGCAATCTTCAGCATTCCTGAAATAATATCAGTCCTTACACCAGAGACAATAGCAAGCTTATATCCTATATCCCTTATTCTCTGCAACTGTTCTATAAGCCCTTCAGGAACTATATCTCTGCCGTATTTCCTTGCAGCCATGAACATACCAATCTGAAAAAGATTAGTAGAGATTTGGTTATGTACTTGTTCGCCACTTAATTCCATAAACTCTAAATCATTCTTTCTGTACTTGATTATTACATCTGATTTCAATCCAGTCAGATTCTCAACAAACTCTTGATTTATCTTATAGAAATGCTCTGGGTCTGCGTGTTCTTTTTTTGTTGGTAAAGCCCTTTGCAAGACACTAGCCCTGAATTCATTAGCTTCTTCTATAACCTCAGCCTTAATCAATGTTCCTGCAAAATCAATAACCACTATCCTGTCTGTCATATAATAGTCCAGAATTTTCTATCTTTTTAAACTTTTCTTCTCTCTTCAAGCTTCCTTATGCTCTTCTTCAGTTCTGCCATCTTCACTTCCCTGCCTGCCATTAGATTATACAGCTTGTTCAGTTCTTTATTCATATCCCCCAGCTTATCAATAATCTTTTCTTCTTCTTTCTTCT
>DAOVBM010000037.1 GCA_030670545.1 Candidatus Woesearchaeota archaeon | reverse complement strand
ATTGGGGTTTAATACCCCTCACTTCAGTGCGAAATTTTGGATTCCAAAAATTTGATAATCTATAATGCAAATCCGTAATACCCCACCATTTATGGTGGGGATAGGATTTGCTATCAATAAATTGTCAAATTTTCGTTATTTTTTATATTTTCTTCATCCAATGCAGTAATTTCTTTATTCATCTTTAACACCCTATCAATCACCCTAATTTATTGCAATTCCTTGCTCTGTAAAGGCATAAGGGAGAGCCCCACCTAAATGCTTTCTGGAAGGTATCACATTTTGTGATACCATAATATCAACTTCCTTTTCCGTTAAAATAAACATAAAATCTAAAGGAAATCTTTTTTTATTTCTGTTTACAGCTTGTTTCAAAGCTCTTGTTTCGATATTGTAAAGCTTTGCTAAATCACTATCAAGTATTACTTGAACTCCTCTAATAGTATAAATCTTATTTTTAATATCCTCTTGATTTAATATCGCAACATCTTTATTCATTTTTTTGGAATTCTTCAGCTTATTCTTATGTTCTTTATATGTGTTGTCCAGAAAAATCCGGAATATTTTCAGAATATAGAGTGAATAATCATTCCACACCAACAACATCAAACCAATCACATTCAACCATATAACTCCCTCTTGATATTCTTCCCATAAAGCAGAATACCATTGAATGCTAAATGTATTCATGGCATGGCCAGACAGAGCTTACCACGTTCCTATATGGATTATATGGTTATGGTAAGTGGAGTAGTCGATAAGTAATCAATTCGCAGGAGACATAACATTAATATAATACCCTTCTAAAAATATTCCTATGAAGCAAACGAAGTTGCAGAAGATATCTTTCATTTCAGGAACTCTTGTAACTGTTCTCTCATTTAGCGCAGCATTCACAGGGATACATAATTGGCATTTTCCTGCTGCCATAGGAGTATGGCTTATGTTTGATTATCTATCCTCCCTTATGAATAATAAGACAACACTAGGGATATGCCTGAAAGATAAAAGAGCTTTTCTTAAGATATATCTTGCGATGTTTCTGCTAGGAGCTGCGATAGAAGGTGTAGGCCGCTTTGCGCTTCACTGGTGGACTTATCCCTATATTGATTCTGTAATGCATGAGATTGTTCTATTGCTGTTCTATCCATTTATTCTTATGTCATTCAGGGAGATGTATATGTTATTCAGCAGTATCATACACAAGAGAACAGCATTCCTTTTATCAATAGCAGCAGGAATAGTTATATGGGAAATTCCAAACATGTTCTCAATGGACTGGATTTATACAGTGCCTTATCTGCATATCGAGATATTCAATCTGCACATCCTCATCATTCTTGGATGGGCTGCACTAATTGGGCTGCCTGTATACATATATGGCATACTCCCACAACCTAAAGGTGGGGTATCTTTTGGGAGTAGGGCGACCAGAAAAGCCTGTATCACCAACCTCAAGGTTGGAGTATTGGCTTTTCTGAGTATGATCAAATCCTATAATACACTCACTAATATCCCTCCAGAGTAGTAAACTATTTAAAGAACAATCTGTTTTGGAAATATATTATTATAGGGGGATATTATATGAAAGTTTCAAAAAACCATATCAAAGATATTATAGCAGTAAGAGAAAAGATCAACGACATATCAAAAGGATTCTATCATTCGACAATTTTAGCTGAGGCTGATGCCAATCTTCCAGGAAAAATAAGGTATGACCTATTTGATATACTGCTTGCTTCTGGAATTACTGCATCACCTGTCCTATTCACTGGCCATACTGATAAAGGAAAGACTGATCTTGCAAAAATTATAATGACAGCATTGTTAGGAGAAGAGGAAAAACACTGGCATAGGATTGACGTTGACCTGGATTTTGGCAAAGAGACATATCTTGACACAAAGTTTGATGCAATAACTGAAGGAAAATCCTCACAATCGCTTTATAAGAGCCTTCCTTTCCTCAAGTATCCAGGCCTTATTTTTGATGAGCTGAACAGAGCTCCTCCAAAGGTAATCAACAAGATACTGCATTTTTATGAGCTTGACATACACCTGCCTAACGGCAAAAGGCTTAAGACTGGATTGCATAGTGGAGATATATGGTATCAATTTATAGCAGCCGCAATAAATGAAGGAGATGAATATTCTGGCACATTTGGGATTGACAAGGCTCTCAGAAGGAGGACACTTGTGGAAATACCAATGGACTGTTTTCCTCCTACAGAAGATGACAAGCTCCAGATTACAAGAAATCGGCGCAATGCGCTTCAGATAAGCAACGGAAAAAGCATGCTTGAGAATGTCCTGAAGCTTTATAGGCTAAGCAAGGATATTCCAGTATCAGCTGAAGCAGAACATTTCAAGCTTTTTCTGCAGAGCATGAGCAAATGCCTTAAATCAGAAACAGGTATCAAGGAAGGAATAGAATTTGGAGAGCACTTGTGTACAAAAGGAAGTAATAAAAAAGCTGGAAGCTGCCATGCATACGCTTTATATCCAAATAATATGTGCTCTATGGTAACAGGGATAAGCGAGGGTGTAGGCATAAATATGGACAGGCTTGCAGCAGGTCTTGCAATGGTCAGGGCAATGAAAATTGTTCAGGAGACAGGATATTATCTTAAAATGGCATATGTCCTGAAAAAAGGCAATATTAAGGAAATAGGAAAAAGGATGAGGATAAGCCAGGAGAAGTCAGTATTTGAAACGCATATGAAAAGTTATGTAAAGAAGAAGAATGTTGCAGGAGAAGATCTTGCAGGAGCTTATCTGGAGGATTACATATCAAAGCTTAAGATAGAACCCCAAGACTATACTGTGCTGTTCCCGTTTGTATGCTATTCAAAGATAGGGCTTAATCAGGCATGGGTATCAAAGAACTATCAGGGAAGCAGGCTTCAGGCGCTTGCTCATATAGCAAAAAACTGCTATGAGCATGTGAAAGGATTTTCAGAAGATTTTCCAAAATTTACAAACCTTATACATGGAAAAAAAGTGAATCTGGGTGATATCGAGGCTATTGAAAAAGATGTTAAGGACAACCCCTGGATGAAAGCATCTATTCAGCCTTATATCAAAAAAACTGATCCTGGCCTGAGAGAACTTGTTGAAATGTCTTATGAAAATGACAATCCTGCAATAGGACTTCTAAAATGAGAGACCTTATACAGCTGATATTTGACGATGTTGTGAGCAAAGTAGGTACAAAGCTGTATTCGAAAAAAGAGCTGGTTTTTGATAACGATCCTTTGTTCCCTATTATGTTTAGCATAGATCCCAGATGGGACATAAAAGCAGTATCCCATCCTGAAAGTGATAAGATATTCGAAGAGTGTGTTCAGGAATATGGAATAAAATATGAACTGCCGATTGCTACTGTAATGCAATGGGGATTGTCTCATGAACATGGGCATTGGAAGTTCTGCCCATATGATGTAAAGGATTTTGGAAGGATAATAAATGGAATCGCAGGAGGTCTTGAGTCTATAGGTGTTGATTACATGAAACAGCTGGGAGCTGCAAAGAATATTATAAATATGTTTAGTGATATAATCGTCAATACACTCTCTGCTTTTGAAGAAAAAGATCCTAAAATGTATAAGGACGGCATGGATATGTTCTATATGATGGAGGGGTTGTTTCAGAAAAAGATGGAAGGGAAATATTCTAAAGCAGGTGAGCTGTTCTTATCAACACAATACTCTTTTTTCGGCAACCATAGCCCACTTGAAAAAGCAGTAATGTCTAATTTCAGGTTCAACAGACCGAATGATAATATTATAAAAAAGCTGGTCAATAAGGTCAGGGAATCAAAAGAGCTAAAAGGCTTTAACAAGACCTTTAATGAATTGCTTAAGATATATTCACCTACTGATCTTATATATAAAAAAGTTTTAGCAGGAAATCTTAACAGCAATAACAGGAAAGCTATCTCTAATTATCTTAGTAACCCTAACAACTGGGAACATATGGCATACGACTTTGCAAGAGTGATGTACAATTCTGCAAAAGAGATGAAGCACCAGCAAGGTTCAGACCATCTGTCTGACCAGTTTATTGAAATTGTAATGGATGGAAATAGCAAGAGTAAAGACAAGGGTCAACAGATGAAGGCAGGTGGTAATGATAAAGGGGATGAAACTTCAGGTGATGGACAGGAATCTGAGGATGATAGAGAAGACAGCCAGGGTCAAGGATACAAACCAAAGGATAATGGACAAGATGATGAGGATAAGGGAGAAAAGAGCAAAGGAGCAGATAAAAATAATGATGACAAAAACTCTGAACTTGAGAAATTCATTGATAATATGACAGAAAAACATAAAGACATCAAATTTGTCATAAATAAGGAATTCCTGAAAAAGCTTGTTGACGTGGGAAGAGGGTTGGGAAACCCTATAGATTATGCTGACCAGTTTTACACTCTGGATTCTATCTACAGGAAAAGGGCTGAGAACATAATGTTTGACCTGAAAGGAAAGCCAGGAGAATCAAACCAGACAAGAATTGCATATCTTACACATGAGCCAATATCCAATGGAGAAGGGCTGGATCTTCAAAAGGTTGATTTCTCTAAAAGCATTGTCATGAATAATAATAACAGAAAAAGTGTAATATTATGCCAGGGAGATGTGGAAGAGACAAGCGATGACCCATCAACTCAATCAATAGGTTACATACGTGATATTTTATGGATGTTGGATAGTTCAGGCAGCATGTCAGATTCGTTTGGAGATATATACTATGATCTGGTAGAAGGAAATGGGCCTTATGACCTTGTGCTGAGGTCTTTTTATTCAAGCATTGATATGCTTGAAAAAACAGGCAAAGCATACTCAATGAAATACGGGCTGATGAATTATTCAAGAGTTACAAAGTTTTCAGGATGGAAGGAATATAAAGAGCTTGATGATATCAAGAAAGCAGCATTCTACTTCCAGGGCGGAGGTACAGTACTCAGTCCTGCCAAGATAAAAAAAGTATGCAGAGAAAGAGAGGATAATTTCCTTGCATTTCTTATAACTGATGGGGAGCTGGATAATTCGTCACAAGCTGCAGATGCTCTTGCTGAAATGATATCAATGGGAAATGATTTGATTATTCTGTATATTGATAAAAACAGAAAAGGGTATAATAATCTGATAGAATCTATGGGAAATAGCTGTAAGAGCCATATTATCAGTGAGCCAGAAGATATCATTGGTCTCAAGCTGGAGCTGGTAAATGAAGAATGGGGTCGTGGAGGAAATATATTCAGCTATTTATGATTATTTTTAATGCCTCTGCCGCGTCATAAAGCAGGCTGTTGCCTTTATTGACATATAATTCTCCGCTTATATCAAGAAGTCCGCGAAATAGGCCAGCACCTCTTTTGCCAAATTTTTCTTCAAACTTGCCTAGATTCTGCTCTATATAGTTGTATGCCTTATAATCCTTAAATTTTGATTCAAGGCATTTCTTATATTCTTTTAGTGTAAGCTCATTTCTCATCTGGTAGCTGTTTACACAATACTCAAATACTATTCTCTTGTATGCTGAGTATTTCTCTGACTCATCAGGCTCTTCCAACGCGCTTATATGCTCTGGCAAACTTCCTTCCTTATTCTTTTTAGCGAATAGCTGCTTATCAGCTATCATGTCATATCTCTTTCGATGATAAATCGAAAGATAGTATAGTTTGTGTGTTTGACGTTTCTTTTTATTGCTCTTCCTGGAATTCATCCTGCTCTTTTTTATATAATAAGAACCTGTTTTTTTACCATCTGCAGTTGCTTTAAGAAACTGGAAGTAACTTTCTCTTGATGTATTATCTAATTTTTCCCACATTTCTATGTGCTCATGAACATATTTTGTCCTTTCTTCACGCGTAAATACAAATCCATCATAATCTTCACCTGCAGCAATGACTTTCTCTTTTGCCTTATTGTACATTGCCAGAGATTTAATTATATAATTAAATAATTCATCGTCTTGACATGAAATCTCTGCATATTGACGTTCAATCTCATCATTCATTGCATCAAATGACCTTTCAACTGTATCAATATCAACAATCTTTTCAAGGGTATGCTTATCCCTAATGCTAAAGTCATCTCCAATCCCCTTGCTTACAAGATAATCTATCAATTTATTATCTCCTATATTTCCATGCCTTGATGCGTTGCTGTCTTTTGTAACAAGCACTGTTTTAAATATATCCCATAGTTGATTTATAGTTCCCAGATTATAGGTTCCGATATCGACTCTATCCTTATATTGAAGCCAGCATGATTCTCTATATGCTGCAAACTTTATGCGTTCATCAAGCGATTTTCCTTTATCGTCAAACCTAGACTTGTAAACAAAAAGCCTGTTTGCAGACAGAGGAATATCAAGATCTACATGTGCTTCCAGCTCTTCATTTTCTGGGAAATATTTTATAAAAAGATTGCAGGAAAAGTATTTGCCTATCTCATAACGATCAATTTTCTGGCCTTCCTCAAGTATTTTCATAGACCCATGAGGTGTCCTGAGAAACTGTATCTTTTTTACATATTGTTCTGGTGTTAACTCAATAAGATTGTCATAATGCCTGACTGTCGGTCCTGTATAGTAATTATCGTCTACTCTGATAATTCTCTTTTTCTTGTCATGTGAGGCATAGCCTATCATTGACATTTGTATATCGATTATAAGCCTTCTTTTTGCCCTAACATCAACATCCATGAATGCATGCTCCATGGGCAGCTTGTCCTTATCTTTCACGCTTAAGCTGTCTCTTACTCCAAATACATTGAATAATCTTGGATTCAGCCCAAGTTCTTTAGCAGTTAGATAAGCACATCCCAGATAGGTAAGGCATTCTGCTTCTTTTTTTACTTCATGGGGCCAGGGCGCAAAATTGCCTGTGTTTAGGCTTTCCTCAAAACCGTATTCTATACGCATATTATCATATACAGCCTTTGCTTTATACTTAAGGTTTCCCTTTGGATCAACAATCTGTTTTGCCTTTTTCTTTGCCCAGTACAGCGACTTCCTCGGAAACTTTGTTGAATTTGCCCTTTTTGAGTGCTGTTTTATGAGAGTCTCTAATTTAGGCAGGATAATCTTATTAAGATCCTTGACGATATCTTTGTCTCCCATTTTAATGAAAAAGAATTAATTAAAATATAAATTCCTTTGTCATGCTTTCAAGACTTTTTGGTCCAGCTGATGGTGGTACACTTTTTGTTACAGCTTTTTCGTTTTCTTCTTTTGTAAGTTGATATGTTAATATAGCTACAACCTTTTGATGATATTCATTAAGGATATCTCTTCCAAACTGTTTTTTAGCAGCAGCTAGTGCATCATCATAGGATGACCCTCTCCCACTGATATCGCCATCTGTTTTTTTGTCTATAGTAAACTCTATCTCATATAATGATTCTATGGGTTCTTCTAATTTAATCCCTATATCCTCATATTGTTTATACTTCTTCTTTAATTCTTCCTCAATTGATGCTTTATCAGTCGCTTCTGCATAAATCCGTCTTTTATAGGTTTTTTCTTGATTTTCTTTTGCCATTATTTATCCCTCCAGATTATGGTTTTTCATAATACTTAAATATCATATAGTACTTGCTAAGCTTTGGTATATCCAGATAATCAAATTTAGTCTTTATCTTTTCAAGAGCATCATCAAATGATTCACTGCTTTTTTGTTTGTAGCCACTTATTGTCAATATATACTCCATTTTTACTGGCTCGCCAATATCTCTTCCTAATTCACAGCATCTACCTTGATAAATTTCATCAAAATCCTTTTTTAACTCTTCCTCATTACTCCCCACACCTATTAATCTAATCAAATCATCCTCTGCCATATATCTTCAGAAAGAGCCATATATTTAAAAAGTTTACTATTGTTTAATACTAACAATAAAGGACTTAGAGCAATTGAGCATCTGTCATGAATGATTCTCTTTTGAGCTCATCTATAACATAAAAGTATTCTTTTTGCTCAATATTAAACCTTTCTTCAATCTTTTCCAAAAACTCTTCCATCTCTTTTATATTCCTGAAAACTCCTTCAATCATAAAGTCAAAGCCATTGTTTATCCTGTAAAGTGAGTTTATATTCTGGTTCTTTGTAAGGTATTGTTTCAGCGCTTCCTTGTCTTCTTTATTGACTTTCAGTATGATCTTTGTTCTTGTATTATATCCCAGCAGATCAAAATTTATCAATGTAGTGTGCTTTGTAACTATATCATTCTGAAAGCATTTTATCTTGTCAAATATTGTAGATACTGGAATCCCGGTTTTTCTCGACATACTTGTAAGGTTCATCCTTGCATTCTTCCTTAAGCTTGAAATAATCAACATATCTTTTTTTGAGATCATTTTTTCGCCCCCTATTGAATTTTTTATGATTAATTCGGATATAATTCAATAATAATCGAAACATTTATATATATTTTATGAAACCTCTATGTATATCTATATATATAGGGTTATATCTGTAATAAATAACCTGAAGCAAAATGAAAAGAAAAATTGTAAAACACGGCCCCTCCTCGCTGACACTGAGTCTGCCTATGAAATGGATTAAGAAGAATCATCTTAAGAAGGGTGATGAAGTAGATTTGGAAGTTAAGGATAAAGAGATAGTTGTTAGCACTGGCAAGACCAAGACATTAAAAAGAATTAAGATTGACGTTTCTGACTTAGGTCAGATGACTTATCGGATAATAGGTGCTTGTTATAGAGCAGGCTATGAAGAAATTGAAGTTAAGTATAAGGATTCTTCTGAACTAAACTTTATAATTGATGAAGTTGAAAAAGCTTGCCCAGGATATGATATATCAGATTATTCTGAGAACAGAGTTATTATTAAATCATTATCCATTCCTAATCAAGAAGAGTTTAATAGAATCTTTAGAAAGATATTATATCTCATAAAAGATATTGGGGGGAGTCTTGTAAAATATGTAAAATCAAATAATCTTAACAAATTAAATGAGCTGATAATCAAAGATAGAACCCTTGACAAATATTCAAATTTTTGCAGGAGGCTTCTAAATCAAGGCATATCTACAGAATTTTCAAGTACAAAAATTATATATTCTATTATTGAAGATCTTGAAATAATTGGAGATTGTTACAAAAAGATAAGTCAAGACTTATTAGACCTCAAAAAGAAATCATCACCAATACTTTTAAGGGTAATCCAGAAAAATAACACTCAAATTCACATAATCAATGAAATTATTTTTGGCTTTAAAGAATTAGATCTTAAAAAGGTAGAGATGATATACAAAACTTACAGGGAAATAAAAATGGAACTCAAAGAGGCTGTAAATAAGATTAGCAAGGAAGAGATGTTACTATTCAGTTCAATTAAACAATTATCAAAGATAACATTTGAAACAAAAAGTGCATTTTTAGCTGAGATAATTGGGAGAGGGGTTAAGGATGATATTACTGAATAGGGGTGACCAATAGAAAGTTTTAAAAATAAATAGTTATTTGTAGTGGTTATGCAACAAAAGCCAAAGTTATGGAAGGATATTGATCTTGATAAATCTATAGCAATCATAAAATCAAATCACTGGGAATTTGAGAATCATTATATTAAAAAAGCTCTTAAAGATTTAGACATTGAAATATTAACTATTGATAGATATTTTAAGGGAGGGGAATATTCAGATGAGTTCCCTTTTGAGATTATCTCACTTCTAAAATATATACATCAAGAAAGAGGTTCCCTAGTTGATTTTATATTCTTAGGAATAGGAAATTATAATTGGAGAATCCTTTATGATGGGGTAATCGAAAAAAAACTAGTTAAATTTGGAATAATGGGAGATTATGGCTATGGAACAGGTGAGTCCTCATTATGTTGCAGATTGCAGAGCATACCTGGAGCAATAAAAGGGGGAGAAATTCATTCCCATCAAGAAGCAGTAAAAAGTGGAAAGATCTACACTTTTGAAGAAGCAATGAAAAATAAAGGTGATGCTTCAATTAAGCTCTTAAATAAAAAATCTAATGGCCATTACTTTGATTTAACAGCAGAAGATCCATTAAGCGATGAAGTAAAAACAGAAATCAAATCTCTTTTAGAATCGGAAAAAAAGCCAGAACATAATCATTGCTATGTCTTATGTGGTCCATCTGGTTCTGGGAAGACAACTCTTATAAATCATTTATTAAATTATATGAAATATATGGATAGGATATCTAAAGTAACAACACGACCACCCAGAAAATCAGGTATCAATGAAGGCACAATACATACCTCACATAACTTTTTCAGAAAACTTGCGATTGAAGGTAGACTTGTTGGAATAAGAAAATACAGCGGAAACCTTTATGCTTATCCAAGGAAGCAGATTATGGAAGCCAAGCAAGAAGGATTGGATATTTTTATTGATTCAACTGACATAAATTCAACATTACAACTAAAAAATGAATATCCAGATTATGTAAAGATAATAGCGCTTGAATCTGACCCAGAAGATGTAATAGGAAATTTAGTCAAAAGATTAAGTGGTTTTAAGCATAAAGACGAAGTTAAGCGAGAGTACTTTAAGAAAGATAATAAAAGACGGATTATAGGTCTTTGTAAACGGTTTAATAATTACGAAAAACTCATCTACAATGCAGACTTCATCCTTAAAGAAGAACCTTTCATGTTTAAGCAAAGGACTCTTAGGAGATATATTAATGAGTGCAGAAGATCAAAGCTTGTTATGCCAAGAGGACAAGTCCAGTTGTATCATAATAATAGAATGGAGAAGTAAAATATAAAGATGGAGAAACAATGGATTGCATAATGTTAAGAATTATCATCATTCTTTTCAACCAACAATCTAATCAATACCCATAATCCTGTCCATATCTTCCCTGATCCTTACCTCAAAGTCATGCACTCTTTCTCCTTCCTGTTTCTCTGTCTCAAGCGTTCTTATCAGCATCTTTGTGAGCTTTTCCTCTTTTTCAACATCCATATCTCCCATTTTTATCTTGCCCAGATGCTCTTTGATAAGCGCTGATTCTATGTCATCTGCTGACCTTGAGCTTAGCTTTACCTCTTCAAGTTCTGCTGATGAAAGCGCTGATGTGTTTTTCATCACAAAATATGCTCCTTTATCATAGAGCATATTAAATATCTCCCTAAAATCTATATCAGACTGCTTTCCTGAAGAAAGTGATCCCTTTAGCCTGATAAGCACAATCATCTTGATGAACTTGTGCTTTCTTATCTCAGCTGTAAGCTCCTGCCTGACAGCCTCTGCTGATTTATGGCTGCAGTCAATTGATATATTATAAGTATTGTATATCTGGATTGGGACATATCTTGCATTCCCATCTTCAATTATATAGAATCCCCCTGTGCCAAGATCTTCAAGCTCCCTGAAGTTGTTAGGGAATAAAGGCCCAGGATAAACTATCTTCTTATATCCTTCCAAGACAGCTTCTTTGATTATGTGCACATGCCCACCAGCATAATAGTCAAACTCCTTTGGCAGCAGTGATACTGGAGAAGAGTCCATCTTCTCAAGTTCCTTTGGCTTAAGTTCTGTAAGCGCTGTATGGAACATGAATATCTTATAGCCCTGCTCTTTTTCAAGGCCTGCCTTGTCAATTGACTCATAATATGATCTTTCAAGCATTCCTCTTTTGCCAAGCATGCCTGTTATCTTTACTCCGGTCTTGTTATCAACAGTGAACTTCAGCTTTAGCTTATTCTCACTTACCTCTCCTTTAACAACATTTATGCACAATCCTGCCTCGCAAAGCACATCTATCATTGTCTTTCCAGTAGGCGAGAAATCATGGCTGCCTGCAATAATATAGACAGGGATATTATTATTCCTTAATTCCCTCAGCTTCTGCACAGTTGCTTTAAGGCTGTCTATTGCAGGGAGAGAAGTATTGAAAAGATCTCCTGATATAAGAACAAAATCAACCTTTTCAGCTATGCACTTGCCAACAGCCCTGATAAAAGCCTCCATATTAAGGCTGCGCATCTTAGGATCTGTCCAGCTTCCGATATGACAGTCTGCCATATGAGCGAATTTCATAAAAATACTAATTATGACAAGAGTATATAAATCTTTTTTCAAACTAGTTGCAGACACTACAAGTACTTGCTAATAAAATAAAAAATTGAAAAAAATAAACTTATTTCTTTTTAACAAGCCTATATATTCCTGCTCCTATTCCGATTGCAACCAACCAGGGCACAATCACAAATAATAAGCTTAACAAGCTGTTAAAGCTATTGACCATATTTTTGACAAGCTCTGAAAACTTTACAAACACAACATTAACATAATCAGACCTTTTTTCAGTCATTGTAAAATACACTGTTGAATATTCTACTCTTTTATCAATGTTTTCAATCCTGTCTTCAAGATATTTTATCCTTCTTTCCTGATTAAATATCCTGTCATTAAGCTCTATCTTGTCTTCTACTTCTTTTGCTTCTGCATACATCTCATGATAGCGTTCAAGCCTTGACTTTTCTATGTCTAACTCAATCTGAAGATCTGTGTATTTACCTGTCACATCTTCCTGATTTTCGCTAAAAGATTGCAATTCTCCAATCTCTTTTAGCTGCGAGATTACTGCAGCATACTTTGTTGTGTCAACTTTTAATTGATAGCTGCCGTGATAATATGCTTTTCTCTTAGTGCCGTACTTTCTGACATTTTCATTAAGAAGATAAGAATCTGATGAACTTATGATTGCTTTTAATTTTACTTCTGAATCCTGAAAAGTTCCTCTTTCTAATTCAGTTGCAAGATTTGCTGTTTTTATGACTACTCTTTCTTCTATCTCCGGAGCAAAATCATCATTTCCATAATATGAAGTTGTCGCATATTCAGCTCTGTCATATACTCCCATCTCTGCCATTGGCGCAGAAAAGCCTTTCAAGCTTTGCTCAACTACATTACTTCCTCCTGAAACAACTAAAAATAAAACCAATACCAATGCTGCAATCAGCCAGTTTTCCTTTAGCTTTTTGAATTGTTCTTTTATTCCCATTATTATCACCTAAATTGCTTCTAAGCATAATTCATATATAAATCTGTTTATAGTTTTAAATTGGTTTGAAGTGAAAGCAAAGATCCACCAAAAACAATATAAACTACCTTTGGATTCAGAATATTGGGGAAGCAATTGGGAGTAATAAATATTCTGGATGAGAATCTCATAAACAAGATAGCTGCAGGCGAGGTAGTGGAAAGACCTGCTGCTGTAGTAAAAGAACTTATAGAAAATTCAATAGACTCTGGAGCTGACCAGATAACAATCACGATTGGAGAAGGAGGCAAGTCATACATAAAAGTGGAGGATAATGGCTGCGGCATGAGCAAGGAAGATGCAGCATTGTCAATACACCGCCATGCAACAAGTAAGATAAACGATTCTGATGACCTGTTCAACATAAAGACGCTTGGATTCAGGGGAGAAGCATTAGCAAGCATTGCAGCAGTATCGCAGACAAGAATAATTACAAAGGACAAGAACAGTGTTATCGGAACGCAGATTGATACAGAAGGGCCAAAGATAAGATCAATAAAAGAAACAGCGTGCAACAAGGGAACAATAATCGAAGTCTCATCACTATTCTACAACACTCCTGCAAGAAAAAAATACATGAGATCAATGAAGACAGAACATAACGTGATTGTTGATATAGTAACAAGGTATTCTCTTGCAAACAAAGGAATCTTTGTTAGGCTGTATCACGGCAATAAGCTGATAATAAACTCTCCCAAGACTAAAAAGATCCTTGACAATATAGTATTCATATATGGCCCTGAAGTCGGAAAGAACCTGATTGAAGTAAAACATGAAAGAAGTGCAGCAAAAATAAGCGGATATATAAGCAAGCCGAGCATGACAAGAAGCAGCAGGAGCCAGCAGTCAATCTTTGTGAATGGAAGATATGTAAAAAACAAGGCTGTAAGCGATGCGATTTATAGCGGGTATCATTCTATGCTTTTTACTCAAAGACATCCTATTGCGCTGCTTTTTATAGAGATTAATCCTGGAAAGATAGACGTAAATGTCCACCCTGCAAAGGATGTGATAAGGATTGAGGAAGAGGAAAAGATATACGACGCAGTGAAATTCGCAGTCAGCTCAGCTCTTGAAAGCGTAAATCTCACACCTTCTGCATCTATTGATTCATACTCAAACATAAGCTCAACTAAAAGATACCCATTTGCAAAAGACCAGCAGTCAGTGCTCATAGCAAGAGAAGAATCTTCAGATACATATATGAAAAATGAAGAAAAAAGAGAAACAAGAACAGGAAAGAGAGATGACATACAGGCTCAGGAGAACAGGATTGAAGCTTACAGGATACTTGGCCAGCTCAACAAAACATATATAATCGCTGAAAACGCTGAAGGCCTGCTTCTTATTGATCAGCATGCAGCAGAAGAGAGAGTGAATTACGAACTGCTCATGAAAAAATATAAGGACAAAGGAATAAAAATACAGAAGCTTGTAAAGCCCAGGATAATAGAACTAAGCCCTGCTGAAGCAAATGTAATTAAAGACAATTCTGAACTTCTGAAGAAAACCGGCTTCAATATAGAGGAATATGGAAAAAACTCTTTCCTGATAAGAACAATACCAGGAATCTTTGGCAGATTCTACAATGACCTTATCACAGACCTGATAAAAGAGCTGCAGTCAGTAAGCGCAAAAAAGATTGATGCTATAAAAGAAGAAAGGATAATAAGGTTTGCATGCAGGAAGTCAGTAAAAGCAGGAGAAGAGATGACAAAAGAACAGATGCAAAGCCTTATGAAAAAGCTTGAAAAATCAAAGCAGCCTTTCAGTTGTCCTCACGGCAGGCCGACAATGATCAGCATAAGCATTGGAGAGCTTGAGAAGAAGTTCAAGAGAGTTGGTTAACAAAAATTCTATGTTTTTAACCCAACCACTGCAATCAGTAGGATATTCTTAACAAATAAACGATAATTTAATAAGTAATAGGTTCATAGAGACAGTAAAGACAATATTTATAAGAGGTGAATATCAAGATGAAAAAAAGAACAAAAGTTATAGCAGGAATTGCTGCAGGAGTCGCTGCATTGACAGCAGCAGCAGTAGTGGCTAAGAAGAAAGGGCTTGACAAGAAAGCAATGAAGAAAGTAATTCAGATAAAAGCAAAGGCTGCAAAAAAGATGAAAGAAGCGCAGCAGAAAGCTATAAAACAGGCAAAAGCTGTTGAGATGCAGGCAAGGAAGCAGATTGTATCAATAATAAAATGCACTGCACCTGTAAAGAAAAAGGCAGCAAAGAAGAAACCTGTTAAAAAGAAGCCTGCTAAGAAAAAAACCGTGAAAAAGAAGAGATAAGATTTTTTTATCTTTTTTATTTGTTAATAATATCCCTTGATGCGATTGGGATTTTTATTTTAGTTAAGCAATTTTCTAATCTAGCAATATTACGCCAGTTTATCCATATTCTCCAAAAGTTATCCAAGAACCTGAGAAAGCTATTTTAATAGAGGGATATATATCTGACCATATATGTATAATACTAATGACCTTGATATGTTTATCATGGGAAAAAACAAAGCAACAGAAAAAGAGATGACTATTATGTCAGAAGCATGCGATAAGATATTCAATTCCATCTCAGACATGGTGATTATCCTTGACCCTGATTTCAATATACTGCGCGCAAATGCACATTCCCTCAAGTGTATGCATCGGGATAATAAAGAAGTTGAAGGAAATAAGTGTTTTAGGATATTCCACGGCCGCAATTGTAAAAATCCTATTGAAGAATGCCCTTTCAAAAAGTCAATCAGGACAAAAAAAAGCGAAACCCTTGAATACTATAATCAGGAGCTAAAGAGACACTGGCTGATAACTGTAGATCCTATAATCAAGGATGCTAAAGTCATAGGAAGCATACATTTTTTCAAGGATATCACAGAAAAGAAGAAAGAAGAAGAAAAGATTATTGATAAGCTGGGGGATATGAATAAAGAACTGAACAAGCTGTATAATCTAATGGCAGGCAGGGAAGTGAAGATGGCAGAACTGAAGAAGAGCATAAGGAAGCTTGAAGAGAGAAGAA
>DAOVBM010000084.1 GCA_030670545.1 Candidatus Woesearchaeota archaeon | reverse complement strand
ATTGGGGTTTAATACCCCTTACTTCAGTGCGAAATTTTGGATTCCAAAAATTTGATAATCTATAATGCAAATCCGTAATACCCCACCATTTATGGTGGGGATAGGATTTGCTATCAATAAATTGTCAAATTTTCGTTATTTTTAATTTCTGTTATGTAATAATCTACTATTTTTAGAGCAGTAGCATCATCAGGTCAAAACTCTTTCTATTTTTACGTCCTGCTCGTCGCGGGGGGTTGTCCCTCAAATTTTAGCAAAATTTGATAAAAGGTGGTGTGACACAAGGTCACACATCGCGGCTTTCAATAAGACCTAATTGCCGCGTAGTGGGGCTTCATGCTCCACATTGCGTGTCAACTGAGCGTAACCAGTTGTGGGGACGCAGAGCCTTCTAAAAATACCTATTGAGTAGTTGGAGAGCAAAGCTCTCTAACTTCTTAATGAGCTACGCTCATCAAGATTTGAAGATGCTACTGCTCTTTTATATATGAGTTATTATATCTCAATTTCTGTTACCACTTGACTTCTTTATCACCATAAAACTTATATATCTCTGGTTTGAAGGAGTTTTAGATGAAAAAAGGCAGCAGGGTGAAGATAGAGTATATTGATAAAGTAGAAGGAATTGAGAGGGATATGGATTTTGAAGAAGATTATTCTGAGATTGCAGAGGATTATGACGATGATGATGTTGAGATGAGATTCCCTGATGAGTTTGATATGATTAATGAGTAGGTGAATCAAATGGAAGATTGTATCTTTTGCAAGATAATAAAAAGCGAAATACCCTGCGCAAAGGTCTATGAGGATGAAGATGTTCTTGCTTTCCTTAATATTATGCCTGTCAATAAAGGTCATACTCTGGTGATACCAAAGGAGCATTATTATAATATAGAAGATGCTCCAATAGATGTTATTTCAAAAGTTATGTCTGTTGTAAAGAAGCTGTCAACTGCAGTGAAAAAAGCTGCTGATACCGAGGGCTTTGTTGTTATGCAGAGCAATGGAAAGAGTGCAGAACAGCTGGTCCCTCACCTGCATTTTCATATCATCCCAAAATTTAAGGACGATGGGCTTAAGTACTGGCCGCAGGGAAAGTATGAAGAAGGAGAGATAGAGGAATACAGGAAGAAGGTTATTGGGAATATCTGATTATTTTATTGTCTTTTGGGCAAAATACGTGTGGATTTTCTGTTTAAAGCGATAGATTTAAAAAGCAACATAAACTCCTACTTCAAATAAAATGGGAAATAAAAGCAAAGGAATAAATGCAGCAAAAAAGCTCATGAAGAGAAGGACCAGTGGTAGATGGGCAAAAGGACAGTATAAGAAAAGAGTTCTTGGTCTTAGAAAGAAGGCAGATCCTTTAGCAGGTTCATCACAGGCAAAGGCAATTGTTCTTGAAAAAGTGCAGATCGAGGCAAAACAGCCAAACTCAGCTATGAGAAAATGTGTCAGGGTGCAGCTTACAAAGAATGGAAAGCAGGTTACAGCATTCTGTCCTGGAGATGGAGCGATAAAGCTTGTTGACGAGCACGATGAGATAATCATTGAGCGTATCGGCGGCAAGATGGGAAGGGCAAAAGGCGACATACCAGGAGTCAGATGGCAGGTTATCAAGATTAATGCTCAATCATTAAAAGCTTTGCTTAAAGGCAAGCTGGAAAAAGCAAGGAAATAAAAATGGACATAAAAGCATTCAACAGATGGAGTATAGAAGGAATTCAGGTGCAGGATCCAGGTCTGGTGGATTACATCAACCTTAAGCCAAGGCTTGTCCCAAAGACTGGAGGCAAGAATGTAGGCGTAAGGTTCCACAAGTCCAAGTATTTTATTGTCGAGAGGCTAATCAACAAGGTAATGAATCCTGGCCACAAGGGAAAAAGGCATATTATATCAAGCGGCCAAAAGACAGGAAAGGCGATAAAGGCTTACGATATTGTAGAAAAAGCCCTGACTCTTATAGAGAACAAGACAAAACAGAATCCTATCAAGGTGTTTGTCAAGGCTATAGAGAATGCTGCGCCAAGGGAAGAGATATTGACTATTGAGTATGGCGGCGCAAGATACCCTAAAGCAGTCGAGTGCGCTCCACAGAGAAGGGTTGACATTGTTCTGAAGCTGATGACACAGGGAGCATTCCAGAAATGCTTTAATAAGAAGAAATCTATAGAAAGCGCTCTTGCTGATGAGATAATCGCAGCATACCAGATGAGCCAGAACTCGGTTGCAATCTCAAAGAAGCTTGAAACAGAGAGACAGGCTGACAGCAGCAGGTAAATGAATTGTTCTTAGAATTTTTTTATAAATTATTATCGAAAATTTCGTAAGAAATTTTATTGGGGTTTAATACCCCTTACTTCAGTGCGAAATTTTGGATTCCAAAAATTTGATAATCTATAATGCAAATCCGTAATACCCCACCATTTATGGTGGGGATAGGATTTGCTATC
>DAOVBM010000048.1 GCA_030670545.1 Candidatus Woesearchaeota archaeon | reverse complement strand
TATTCAACTTTCCAATCTTTCCAATTCTCTCTAACATTATCACCTTTTGGTATTGAACCAATCAAACAAATTTTGAGTGTCATATATTTAGTAAAAATCCTTTAGTATATAAGCATTATTATCGATAGGGTTGAGGGGCAAATTGCATTTAACATCGGAATTTAACGAAGTTTGATTTTCCCTCGTGAACGAAGTGAACAGAGCTGGAAAATCAAATTTGGGTGAAAGAGCCTGCAAGGCTCTGTAACCGTTAAATTCCTGTTATAATCCCCGTTAGGGCTGAATTTTAGTGCAACGTTCCCGCAGGGAAAAATTCAGAGTTCAGAAAAAGCCCGTAACATTTATATTAGTTCTATCAATACTAATTTACTATGGCAACATTTGAAGATTTTCAGAAATTGGATGTACGAGTTGGCAAGATTGTAGAAGTAGAAGATTTTCCAGAAGCAAGAAAACCTTCCTACAAACTGAAGATTGATTTAGGAGAAGAAATTGGAATAAAGAAATCTTGCGCTCAACTCGTCAAGAATTATACAAAAGAAAATCTGAAAAATAAATTAGTAATGTGTATTGTTAATTTTCCACCAAGACAAATTGGTCCTGCAACATCAGAAGTCTTGACTTTAGGAGTTCCTGGCGAAGATGGAGAATGTGTTTTGATTGAGCCAGAACGAGATGTTCCTATTGGTGGAAAATTGTATTAGGGCTTTTTCTGAATTGATTATAACATATATTAATAGATGCTTCTTTTCGGGTTTTGTGGAGTATTTACGGAAATGCGAAGATAGGATTTATTAATAAGGTTGATTTTGGGTTGTTATGGCTGAAATGAGGGAGAATCCTGCGAATTGGCAAAATATATTAGAGAATGAGATTAAGCTTAAAGGGTATTCTGCAAAAACAATGAAGAGTTATGTTTATTATGTTGGTAGATTTCTGAAGTCAGGTAAGAGTGCAAGAAAATTTCTTCTGGATATGATTAATAGAGGATATAAAGAAGAGACTATGAGGATTGCATGCTTTGCTATTAGATTTTATATGAGAATAGTCAATAAGGATAACGATGATTTAGATAAGTTGCTGAAAAATATCCCTGTTGTCAAGCGAGAGAAAAAGCTTCCAGTTGTATTATCCAGAAAAGATATAGAAAGGATGATAATATCCCTTAATAACATCACCCATAGGGCAATAATCCAGACAGGCTATTCTGCAGGGATGAGGGTAAGCGAGATCATCAACTTAAAGTGGGAAGATATTGACTTTAAGAGAAATACCATCCATATAAAACGGGCAAAAGGAAAAAAAGACAGGATTGTGATGCTTTCTCCCAAAGTCAAAAAGACACTAAATAAGCTTACCAATGAAAAGATTGGTCTTGTATTTAAGACAAAAAGAGAATCTGGATATAGTATAAGGTCAATTGAATTGATTGTAAAAAAAGCAGCAGGATTAGCAGGCATAAACAAGAATGTAACACCACATACACTAAGGCATTCATTTGCAACACACCTTTTAGAAAATGGCATAGATCTAAGGTACATCAGGAATCTTTTAGGCCATGCCAATATCCAGACAACATTAATCTATACAAAAGTATCAAATAAGGATATTTCAAAAATCAGAAGTCCGCTTGACCTCTAATCAAATCAGCTTCCTAACAAACTGCCATAACCTCGGCTCCTGCAATGCCAGCCTTAGAAAGAATCTTGATGGATAATCCCTGTCAAATCCTTCCAGTATCTCTTTGTTCTTCTTTTTGCAGAATATCCTGACAATCCGGTTCCAGTCATTGTATGAAAACCTGTCCATCACTCTTCTTGCAGCAAGATGCAGCCAAAGGTCCCTGCCAAGTTTTTTCCTCCATTCTTTTTCATAATCCCTATTATATATAATAGAATCAGCAAGGCATTTTGCAGCAGTCAGCCCTTGTATTATGCCTCCGCCTGTTGTTGCTTTTATCTGGCAGGCAGCATCTCCAATCAGATATATCTTTTTGTTTCCATATTCAGAATATGTCCTAAGCCTGTTATTATATATAGGCACTATCCCTCCCTGCTTCTCGATTATGCTGTTCTCTTTCAGCCCTTTTATCCTCAAAAGCTTTTTGAATTCTGCCACAGTATTTTTCCTGCCTAAGACACCTATTCTCACTTTCCTGTCATTCTCAGGCACAACCCACCCAAATGTGCTGATGTAAGGATAGAACTCAATTGCATTATCATTCTCGAGATGAGCTATTGCCTGCACCCCTGTCATGAATTCCCTTGCGCCAAACATGCCTGTTGATTTTGCTACAGAACTCAAAGGCCCATCAGCGCCTATTATTATATTACTTCTGGCTGCTGCCATTTTCTTATTCTTTTTGTCTTTTATCACAACTGCATTTTTTGAGAATCCCATAAATCGCGAATTCAGCTTCAACTTTGCTCCTGCAGACTCTGCTTTGTCAGCAAGATAGTTATCAAATGCCCACCTATCTATTATCAGATTCGGCTTTTTCATCTTTATCAGGATATTTTTTCTGTCAGGTGAGTATATTCTTGCGTCTTTTATCTTGTTGATAAGAAACTCCCTCCTTACTTTTACAAGCTTGCTGAATGATGATGTGACTATTCCTGTGCATTGAACAGGCTCTCCAACAGATTCATGCTCCTCATAGATTGTGACATCTTTGCCAGCTTTTGCAAGCAGGTATGCTGCTGCTGATCCTGCCGGGCCTGCTCCGATTATACTGATCATAAAAGGATGTAATTTGTATATAGATTAAAAATGTATGCGTAACAGGTTACGCTCATCAAGATTTGAAGATGCTCGTGCTCCTTTATATATGACTAAATACATACCTTGACAGCTTTCCCCACACAAAGACAAGATCACCTAATAAATAGGGTATTTAATAGGATATTTCCCAAAAAGCGAAAGATTTAAATACTGCATGTCGTTACCGTTAGATAGTTACTAATATTTACTACTTTCGTATACTTAACGTGCGAAAATTTTAAATACTAGTAATGAATTCAAAGAATAAATCAGAGATTTATGATGATCTCTCACAACCTAATTAGGGGGTAAAAACAAAATGAAAGGAAAAATATTCGGAATTTTGGCTATATTTTTGATAGGGATTCTATCATTGAGCATAGCTAATGCTGCTGATTCCAATACAACAGTATTTGAAGATGTTGAATTAGACGGCAAAGAACTGACCAATGAAACAAATAGAATGAGGGACTATGACAGGGGAGTCAATCTTGAGCTCACATTCGATTTGGTTGGTGCAGAAGTAACAAACGAAACCATTGAGGATGTTAGAGTTGAAGCATTCATCAGAGGAGACTCTCATGGAGACGACATCGAAGACATCAGTGACAGGTTTGACATAGAGTCAGACAGGGTCTATTCAGAAGAACTGACTCTGACATTGCCAGACAGGATGGACAGGGATATCTATAGATTAACAATATTAGTTACATCCAAAGATGGAATTCTTGCAGAAACTTCATATTATGTTTCAATCGCATCAGGCGGTGAAAACCACAAGATCGTTGTTAAAGACGTAATCTTCTCACCTGAAAGCGAAGTCAAAGCAGGACGTGCTCTTCTTGCAACAGTAAAGATCAAGAACATGGGCACAAGGGACGAAGATGATGTAAAAGTAAAAGTTGCTATCCCAGCATTGGGAGTTTCAGCATCAGCTTTCATTGATGAAGTTGAATTTGAAGGCGAAGACGACGATGTTGTCATCAGCGAAGAACTTTACATGAGAATCCCAACAGATGCTCTGACAGGCGATTATGAAGTTGTTGTTACAGCTGAATACGATGACGGCGACCTGACTGCTAAAGCTGGATACATGATACATGTTAACGGTGTTGAGCAGGAAGCTGCAGAAGTAGTAGAAGAGAAAATCAAGGTAAGTTATCTTGATGCTCAGGACATTACTGCTGGAGAAGCTGGAAAAATGTATCCAATAACAATAATCAATCCAACTGCTGAATCCAAGACAGCTGTTATCTCTATTGAAGGAGTTGACGCTTTCGGAGAAGCAAGGGTTGAACCAAGCAATGTTGTTATTGTTGAAGCTGGCGCAACAAAAATGATTCCGGTTTATGTCACAGCTGGAGCTGAAACTGCTGCAGGTGAATACACATTCACAGTAGGCATTGAAGGCCTTAGCGAAGACACTCAGACAATTGTCATGACAGCAAATGTTGCTGAAGAAGTAAATACTGGATGGGACAATGTCAAGAAAGGACTGGAAATCGGACTGATAGTACTTGTTGTACTTCTTGTCTTAATCGGCTTGATCATAGGCTTCGGAAAAATAAGAAGCAATGATGAAGATGATGATGACGAAGCGCAGACATACTACTAAGTAAAGTCTAATTTTATCTTTTTTTTATTATTTCTCTTTTATTTACGTTTACAAACAGCTGGCTAACTATATCAGGTGATTTAATGAATAAAGCAATAAACCAGAGCATATTTTTAATTGTTGTAATGGCTCTTATGCTAATTATCTTTTCTGCTGCTTCTATTGCTGGAGAAGACTTCAAAGCAAGCTCTAAGAAGATCATAAATGTATGCGCATGCTCATCAGTTCTTGATACTATACAAATAACAAATACTGGATACCTTGAACTTAAGACTCAAACACTGGATGGGGATATATCCACTTCAATTATCAAATTAGATTCTGGATATTCAATATCTGCATCAGGTGATGCTGCAGCATTTTTTACAATTGCGCATCCAAGGTTCATTCTTTCAAGAGACGAAGAACTGACAAACTATGGATATATAACAGCTCCATGCGATGCTGAAGGAGATTATGAGCTCTTTATAGATATTGAAACAGATTCAGGCATAAAAAAAAGAATATCCCAGATAATCTCAGTAAAAAGGTGCCCGAACCTCAGGCTTATTGCATCATTAAGTGAACAGGTTATAAATCCCTGCGCGTTTGCGGATTATTCATTTATAATAGAGAATACAGGAGATTTTGAAGAAACATACAACCTTGATGTTGACGAACTTAGGAATGCTGTTTCTTTCAGCAAGAATCCAGTAAAGATAGGAGCAGGAAGCAGCAAGAGCGTGTATATGCATATAGCGCCTGACTGCGAAGTGCTTGACGATAAGGAAATAACGCTGAGAGCGCAGGCTGTAAAAAGCGGATTCTATTCAGAACTTCCTTTTATATTAAGAATAAATAAAACATATTATGATTATGACCTTATGCTTGACAGTGCGCAGTATAATGTATGCCAGGCATCAAAGGCAGTAATTCCTCTGATTATAAGAAATCATGCTGACAGGGAAAACCTTCTGCATCTGGAGCTGGAAGGCAAGGGATTTGCAAAGCTCAGCTCAGAAAAGATTATTCTTGTGCCTTCTCTGGATAACAGCCTTGATATAAACCTTAACATAGATAGCAATAAAGAAGGCATATTCAACTTTACAATATCTGCAGAATCTGATGTCCAGGATATAATCAAATCAATAGATTTCTCAGTAAATGTTGAATCATGCCATGGCATTGATTTTGATGGGAAAAGAATGATTGTGAATTATTCTGCTCAATCATCCAATATTACAATAACAAATACTGCATCAAAAAGGCAGGAATATATTATTAGTACTGACTGTCCAGAATGGGTATCTGTTGAGCCAGGCATAGTTGATATGGCAGCAGGAGAGCAGAAGACACTTATAATAATATCAGAACCAAATGAATCTGTAGAAAAAGGAAAGTATGAAATTATCATCAAGGTAGCATTAGCTTCAGATGAATCAATAGAATATTCAGAACAGATAGATATGATTGTCTCAGAAAAAGAAGGGTTTGCAGCAAATATGCTTTATCTTATGCCAGATATTGGCTACATTCTTTTTGCGCTCTTTGATATATTATTGATACTGGCAGGCATAATATTGTATAAGTCATTAAAGAAAAAGAAAGGTCCAAGGCAAAAGACATTGAAGGATATTGAGAAAGAGGCAAAAAAGCAGCAAAAGCTTAAGTCCTCAAAAGAAAAGCCCAAGCCAAAAGAAAAGAAAATATATGGAAAAACATTCATAAACAAGAAGGTACTGATATTTACTTTGATTGGGGTTATAATATTGGGAATTCTTGCAGCATCAGGATTCTATATGTACACTAATTTTTATGCTCCTTCAGGCAATGAAACACTGATTCTTGACCTGAACAATACAAATGAAAGCATTATAGAGGATGCATTGGAAGATAATATGACACTGGAAGCATCTTACACTTCATCTATTAAAGAGAAGCTGCAATGTTTTGGTGACACTATATGGCTCTATCTGATGATATCATTAGTTTTCCTTTATACATACAAATGGTACATTATAACATGTATTGTGCTATTAATTGCAGTAATACTTTCCTTAAGATATACTGGAGTAAGGAGATTGTTTAAGATTTTCAGCGCAGAGGAGAGAGCTGCAAAGAAAGAAAAGAAAAGAGTAAAGAAAGAGAAAAAAGACAAGGAAGAGAAGAAGAAAGAAAAAACAGGCAGAAGACGCATGCCTGGAAAAGGGATGATTGCTGGAGCAGCAATAATGATCATAGCTATATCCTTAGCCGGCCTATATTTCTCTGGAGAAGATGGATTTTGGAAGTTTAAACCAGAATTAAGCAACATCTCTTTAGATGATGACTCGCCGCTTATAGAGATTGATGCATTGAATAATGTGTCAAGAGATTATGGAATAAAAGAAGAAATACTCATAATTGATGAGCAAGAGATTGAGGTCAGGGAAGAGATAATCGTACCTGAAGAAGAGCTAAGTCAGGAAGATATTATCAATTCGCTTGAAGGTCCTGTCCTGATATGGGAAATGAACACAAACCTGACAATAGACCTTAAAATGATGTTCTTTGATCCTGATGGTGACATACTCAGCTTCTTAATAAGCACTATTAAGCATATGGATTCTAGTATTGACCTATCTACAGGCATAGCAACACTTGTTCCTGAAGATAACTGGACAGGTATATCTGCAGTATGGTTCACTGCAGATGATGGTAAAGGCGGCATAACAACAAGTGATAAGATAAATCTTATAGTCACATTGCCTGAAGAAAAGACAGCTGTAGGCCAGATAAGGGACTTTGCATCTGGTTCCATTGCATCACTAAAGAATCTATTATCAGATTATGCATATTATATAGTAATGGGTTTCATAATCCTGATTATACTGATACTGATTACACGCTATAACAAGCATCTTATTCATTTCCTTGAAGATGAAAGCCCTGAAGATTATATAAAGAAAGTAGAGAAAAAAGTAAACAGAAAAAAGGCAGCCAGGAACAGCAAGGGAAAAAAGAAGAAAAAGAAGAAGTAAAAAATTAAGCATTATGTTGCTTAACCCCATAAGAAATTCTTAATCTGGTTGAAGAATGCAATCAGGAAAAGCGCTGCGATTATGATTCCTATTGTGCCCAGCCTGTTCATCTGGTATTCTGGTTTCCTGTCACCATATTTCTTTGCTTTTCTTGCCATCAATACGATAAGGATAGCGTCAAGAGGGACTACTATTGAGCCTGTTATGTCAATCACTTTGTAAAACGCGTTGTGTATCTTCAGGTAGAGTATCAGGAAAAAGATTGCAAGGGGTATAAAACACGCAAGAGTTGCTGCTGTTGCTCTCTTCAACCTGAAATCAAACATATACATCTCTTTAAGCGCAAGGCCTATGGCAATGAATGACGTAGCAAGCACAAGCATGCCGAATATTGTGCCAAATGCAAGCACTATCCCCCCTATTTTCTCAGCTACACCCAGAATTGCTCCATCAGTAGTCTCAGCTCCTGTAACTCCCACAACAAGAGCTGTAAATAAAGTATATATAATGATGGGAATTAATGCCCCTATTATTATCGCTTTTTTCATAAGCTTTTTGTTCTTCCTGAGCTCTATCGCTATCTCAGGGATAGATCCTGTTGCATTGAAAGCAAACAGTATAACCCCAAATGGGATAAAGAATCCAGCAGTATTAAAGCCAGAGAGGTTCTCTATAGATATTGAGCTGAATGATGTAATCAGGAGAAGCGCAACAATGATCAGTATGAAGCTTACCATAAAAAGCTCGCTTTTTTCTATTGCCTTTATGCCTGCATATACAAGGTAGGTTGCAGCAATAAAAAATATGATTGAATAAACTATCTCATTGCCACCTAATATAGGAGAAAGAAGCGCATTTAGGAATTGTCCTTCCTTTATTATATAGGCTATCAATGCTCCGTATGAACCGAATACCATCACAAATACCATCAGCCATTTGCCAGTATTGCCAAGATATTTCTCAGCATAGCCTGTAAGCTGGTGCTTCTCTTTTGTCCTCAGCACAACCTCTCCAAGATAGAGGTTAAGGAGCATTACTGCCACCCCAAGGACTATAATGCTTATCAGACCTGCAAGAAACCCTGACTTTACAACAGCATATGGTATGCCTAGTATACCTGCGCCGATGATATAGCCAACCATTGTGGCCACTGCGGCGTATAGCTTATTTACCATGGCATTGCCTTCGATAGAATTAGTATTTATATGTTTGGGAAAATGATTAGGAGTTTCCGAGCATAATTCAAATCATTTCTTATTTTTCCTTTGCAAAGCTAATGGCCTCAACTCTTTCGCCAGCTGGCAAACGAAGTGTGTTGTCTTGCTTCGCAAGCTAAGTCTGCATATTTCAAATTTACTCTAATATTTTCTTTTAATTTGTGGATACTAATGGCCTTTGCAGACACAATGGTGTTCGCAGGCAAAGAAGTTATTAGAACATGTTTGAAACAAAGTAAATATTGAATAAAAATTACAACAGCTATACAATAAAAAATGGGGACGTGGGGATTCGAACCCCAATCCGCTGGTATAGCCCCTTGGAAGTCATCGGCTTGCGCCTCATCGCTCCACAAAGTCTGGAGCCAGCTATTCTAGCCAGGTTATACTACGTCCCCTTATTGATATAAGAATTCACAGCTATCTTTTAAATGTTTTGCTGATTCCGCAGCCTGTTCTTGAAATCCTGAACAGAATTATAGTCTTTTATAAAATCTTCAAATGAGTAATCATTGATATCTGGTCTTTCAGCAGATATCTGGATACCATCATCAGTATTGGATCTACTCTCTACAACTATTATATCAAGGTCATTGTGCTTAATTGGGGTATATGTCTTAATACCTGACCTCTCAAAACCTTCTATAATAGCTTTGTCTTCTTTATTTTTTGAAACAAAACGTTCTGTGTACATTATAAATCTGTTATTTTTCGCAAAAGTAAAAGAAAGTATTGGCTGTTCAATTGGCCTACCCTCACAGATTATATCATATAATCCTTTTGGATCTACTGAATAGCTTGGTAATGTATTGATTGTCATGAATGTTTCTATCCCTCTTTTATCCTTGATATAGCTCTTTATATTCCTTAAATTCTCGTATTTCCTGACATCTATCCTGCTTATCCTTTCCTTTAATTGATTTTCAGGAGAGATTTTCTCACTGCCTGGCTTTGCTTCATTTATAACAAACTTCCTGCCTTTTTCTTTAATAGAATTATTCAGTTTTTCATTTATAATTTGATTAAGAAAATAAAGCGCATCAAGCCTCATCTCGAGGTTGTCTATAATTTTCTGGTTGTGCCACTCATCAGCCTTATCTTTTATCTCCTTTAGCGCGCCTATTAAAGGCTCTCCAGAATAGTATCCGCCAGTCCATCCCCTGAATGAATCTCTTTTCCTGTCAAAGCGCAGCATGTCTCCCATTATCTCGAATATATAATCACCACATCCCACATCTCCGCCAGAGAGCTCTTCCAGCACTGCTTCAACCTTGTCTGCGATTGCTGGAGACGAACAGCTTATAAATTCCTGCGCTTCAAGATCTTCTTTTATTATTTCCTGATCTGATTCTATATCGAGGTATGCATGCGTTCCATTAAAGCAGACTTCGATTGAACCTTCTTTATTAGTCTGACCTAAATTACAGGAAAGGGCTATGCTTGCTTTAACATCATTTTGCCCATTCAGCATCATCTCAATATTTCTAAGAGAATATGAGAAATAAGGCCGTTCAACTGCCAAAGAATCCAGCTTAGTAAGAATCTTGCTGATTTTATCCAACTGCGAGTCAAACACAGCCAGTTCATCCAGATTAAAATGTCCCATTCTCTTCTTCAATAACTAAAAAACATACAGACTATAAAAACATTTCCAAATTGTGTAAGTAAAACGTCAGATATCATGGAAATCCTAATTATCCAGCTCTAAAGGACTGGGCTTGCTCCGGATTTTCGAGACGGATTTCTAGGACACAAAAAAAGTAGCAAGCAAAAATGCAATAGCATTCATCCTCGCCCTAAAGGGCAAGGCTTTCTGCTTTTTTTCGTGTAACAGAGCACAAGCATCTTCAAAACTCTAGATGTGTTTTTAGAGGGCTCTGCGTTCCCGACAACTGGTTACGCTCGGTTGACACGCAATGTGGAGCATGAAGCTCCACTACGCGGCTTTGAGAATCTAAGCAGACGAGCCGCGAAGTGTGACCTTGTGTCACACCATCTTTTATCA
>DAOVBM010000029.1 GCA_030670545.1 Candidatus Woesearchaeota archaeon | reverse complement strand
ATTGGGGTTTAATACCCCTCACTTCAGTGCGAAATTTTGGATTCCAAAAATTTGATAATCTATAATGCAAATCCGTAATACCCCACCATTTATGGTGGGGATAGGATTTGCTATCAATAAATTGTCAAATTTTCGTTATTTGATATGTATTCGACACCAAACACTAAAAATGATTGGAACGCCACATATTCACCATTATCAAAAATGAAAAACATAGTTGAAGGGCGTTCAATCAAGACAAGGCAGATTGAATACACGAAATCGTTCGGAATACCTGCTCTGGAATATGAAACAAAAAAAGGTACAAAAATCCGAATCAAGGACAGCAAGATGGGAACAAGATATCATGATGACTTATGCGCCAATTGCAAAAGTCTTCCTTGTCAAGAAGGATTATACACAATCCTATATAGTTCAAGCCAAAAATTGATACCATGTAGATTGTCGCCTAAACATTATGAGGCTGACACCCCACAAAATTTCAGGGAAAGTCTTAAATCTCTCATCGATATATTTAAGAACTCATACTATGACAATAAATATTGGAGGGAAAAATAATGAATATCAGAGAACATACAGCATTTAAATTTTGGAAAAATAAGGTAGGAGATAAAAATCAGGATATACATTGTGGCACGGTTATAGAAGCATGTCTTGGGATGATAACTCATACAAATTTAGAGGGAGAGATTTTTATAATTGCTGGTTGGTTGCATGATTTAGGCAAAATAATTAATAAACACAATCATCATATTGAAAGTCTTAGATTCTTAAACGAATTTTTAGAATTGCATAAAGATTATAAAAAATGGAGATGTGAACTTGAAGACTGCATATTGAATCATCGTACTGGTATGAAACCAAAGACATTATATGGTCAAATATTCCAGATTGCTGATAAAGTAGGTTTATTAAATGAAGATTGGGTAAATTATAAAAAGAAAAAATGAATTGTTCAGATTTAATTTGATAATCTATAATGCAAATCCGTAATACTCCACCATTTATTGTGGAGATAGAATTTGCTATCAGTAAATTGTCAAATTTTTGTTATTGGTATTTTTTACTCTTTTTTCTTTCTCTTCTTCTCTGGCTCTTTTACTGACTTTACCATCTTCCTATATCTTTCCCTGAACCTGTGCATATAACTCTTTCTTTCCATCCTCCCTATCTGCTGCAGCGCCATCTCAACTTCCCTTGCTTTTCTTACTATTCTCATTGCAGATTTTGGCACAAGCATTATTATCATGAGCAATATGATGGATATCAGGACTCCAAGCATCTCATTGAATATAAATGGCATGGGCTCCTCTAATATTGGGCATTCCCTTGCGCATCTGCCTCCGCAGTCAATGCCTTTTTCCCCAAGATTAACATCCTTATATCCATTAGAGCAGCAGTCAAAGCCGCATGGCCCTCCGCAATCTATCCCAGATTCACCGAAATTCTTCTTTCTATCATAGCATGTATGTGGAACTATTTCCTGACATAATTCTATTTCTCTCGGTTTATTTATTTCTGTTCTGCATTTGTTCTTTTCTATGCAACTCCTGTACCTTAACCTGTCTGGTCCGCACCTGCTCCAATGGGAACATTCCCAATCCTCTATGCACAAGGTAGGCTTTCTAAAAGCAGGAATTGGCTTAACAACTATGAGTATGCTGCTGCTTATGTTATATTCACCCCATAAATCTGTCACATTAAAGCTTAATATGACACTGCCGACTTTAATGCCTTTTACAATAACATTGTTCTGGGGTGTTATAGTTATCTCTGCATTGCCGCCTCCTTTTTCCAGGGTATAATTAAATACCAGATAATCTCCATATTCAAGGTCAGGGTCATATACATAATCATCAAGGTCAAATTCCAGAGTCCTTGTATCACCAATCATGACTTCATGATGCTTTGGCAGGTCTTTTATGAATTCAGGTGGTGTGTTTCCTCTTACTGTAGTATTTTCTTCAACACTCACAACTGACTGCTGGAATGTTGAATTATAGTACGTCAGGCTGACAATGTTTGTGATGATTGTACCATTCATAAATGTCTCATCTGTAATCACATTGATAGATATTGTTCCATTCGCAAATTCATCAAGTGATCCAATATTCCATATATTAATGCCTATGTCAGGACCTGGAGTTGAATTTATGAATGTGGTATTCAAGGAATATTCTTCAATGATTGTCACATTTTCTGCAGTGCCATAGCCTCTGTTTATGTATGATATTGTATAGTTCAACTCATTATCGCCTACCCTTATAGGGTCAGGATTATCATGCTTTTTCAGGCTGATCATTATCTCTTTCTGCTCGCATACATCAAGTGTCTTATCCTCATTAATATCAGCAAAGATACAGCTCCATATCTCTCCATTTATGCCTGTTCCTGAACTCTTGCCATCATTGCATACAAAAAATGTTTCTGACGCTGCTTTTGCTGTATCACCTTCTGCATCTGTTATATTTACCCAAAGCTCATACATCTCATCTGCTGATGGAAGAATTATGCTTCCTGAACATTCAAGCATGTCTCCTGAATCTGATGCTGTAATGTTTCCAGCAAATACTGGCGATCCCGTACTGTTCCTGTACCATACTGCGCAGTAAGATATTGACGCAGCATCATCTGTATTGAACTGCGCTGTTAAGCTGAGATTGTCCCCTATTGTATACCATCTGTCAGTCAGATTAAAGCTTCCTGTAATGTATTTTGGCTTAAGGTCTATTGTATAGTGCTTTGTCACAGGGTCTGCATAATTTCCTGTATCATCCTGTGCCCAGACAGTAAGGGCATATATTCCATCATCTGTCAGGTTTCCAAATTCAAACATGCAATCATCTGTATCATCCCCTGCTGCAAAGTATACTCCAGGCCCTGAGACATTGTAATAACACCTGTCTATAGTCCCATCATGATAATCTCCATTTTCCTCATCAACAGCCTTGACTCCTACCCATATGCTGCTGCTATAATCAAGAGAATCTTTTGCTGTCGGCTCTGTGACAATATTTTGGATATGCGGCTTTATATTATCAACAATTATCACTCCTATCATGTTTCCCACTGAAGGAATGCCGTCTATTGAATGATAGTATTCAAATGATCTTGAAGATAATGTGCTGTCTGCCGGGATCTCGATTGTAATGTTAAAGCCTGATTGTGATAAGCCCGGCACCTGGTCAAGCACTTCAATCTGCGCTTTTGTATTGGTTGCATCCTCATTGTACTGTGTTGATTCAAAAGAAGATGCATTTGGACCTGAGATACTGAACTGCTCTGCCGCAAGCCCTGTCCCTACAGGAAGAGCTGCGCCTGTCAGCTTGCCTATATAGATATTAGCATAATTGTAATCTTCCTGCCTTAAAAGGCTGATTGTATAATTTGTCCCATTCCTTACTCTTGCATCCCATGTCACATTCACGCTGCCGAATACAGCTGATGACCTGACAGGAGGGGCATATGTACCTCCCATATCTGTATTTATATCGCAGCTGGCACTGCAGCCAGGATCCATGCAGTCCAGCAGTCCATCTCCGTCATTGTCTATATCATCATTACAATTTTCTGCTGAGCATTGCGCTATGCCTCTGCAGCCAGAATCTGCGCAGTCAATCTTATTATCATTGTCATTGTCAAATCCATCTGTGCATAAGTATAATGTATTTTCGCCTCCTGCTGCTGCGCATATATGATGGTCATAATCTCCCAGATATCCAATACAGTCTGTATCAGCACAGTCTGTATTCATACCATAATCATTATCAATATTGTCAGCGCATGCATCCCAACTTATATTTTCATTTGCAGGGCATGCATAACACATATCAAACTGCTTATTGCAGTCAGGATCATAGCAATCCATAGATCCATCAGCATCATCATCAAACCCGTTTTTACAGTAAAGATCAGGTTCAGGCAGGCCATCAAAGAATGGGTCGCTTGAATTATATTCATGGAGCAGGCAGCTTTGGTTATGATTTGCAGGATTCACTGCTCCAAGACAATCATTGTCATAGCAGTCTTTGCCTGTGCTTGCGTTAAGGTGCCAGCTGCTGTCCCAATAGTATGCATCAAGGTCATTGTCAATATTGTCAAAGCACCATGAAGGGTCAAGTGATTCGCTTACAGGTGTCTTTGGAGCATACTGGCAGTCATAATCATCATAATCAGCGCTTTCTGCAAATGTCTGGTTGAATGCGCTGAAATATGCAGAAGCAGTCCATCCAGGATCTGGCTGTGTCTGGCCTAAATCATAATCATTATCAAAACTATCATCACAGGTGACTTCATGACCCAGTTCGCACCTGTATCCGCTGGACATTATTGTCATGTTGCAGTCTTCATCTGCTGAATCCCCCCATGCGCAATCTATTCCTGAACCAAATGTGGTATTTAAAGCATATCCTGCAGGTCCTCCTGTTGTTGTGTAATACATATCCCAGTCATTGTCAATATTATCATTGCAGAATACGCCAGTCTCAGTATAGATTGAGATCTGGTTCCTGCAGAACTCTGAGCAGTCATATTCTGCATCATCAATTCCTCCTCCTGCCTTGAGCTCGCAGTCTTTCAGATTGTACATGTCATTATCATATCCATCATCGCATGTAAGCTCTATATTGTATTCACACTGCCAGATTCCATTGCTGACAAAGCTGCAGTCAGAATCCCTGCAATCTACAAGGCTCAGGCCTGTATTATTATGGCCAAGAGTTATGTCTTCTGTTCTCCAGTCATTATTATAGCTGTCAAAGCACATGGCTGCTGTCTGCGACTCATTATAATATGCGCATAATCCTGTTGTGAACATTGACGTATAAGCATTCCATGCGCCAGGCCCGCTTTTTTGGTCGCAGTCAAGATCATAGCAGTCATAGCTTGACTGCTCAAAGCAGTTCTCTTCATTTCCATTGCAGTTTAGGAAATCAAAGTCTCCATTTTTTGTATCATTGCATGGATACCAACCTGCGCCAGCAATCATTATGTCATCCTCACGCTCATTTGTGGAATCCCATCGCGGCTGTGTTCCATTATTATATGTAGGGTCATCAAAATATACTGTTATGTTTATCTTTTCCTCGTATGGTGTTGATTCCTCAACATAATTGATTGTTATCTCAACAACATGGCCTTCGCTCATGTTTATAGATGCAGGATCTGCAAAAGATATATTGATGACTGTATCAAGATTCTGTATCTCTGTTCCTCCTGAAATATATGACCTTAGCGCAATACGGCTGCTGTATGACATGTTCTGTGGAAGATGATCTGAATAATAAGGGTCTCCATTCCTGTCAAGGAAATAGAGCATCATCCCCTTGGCTGAGCCAGATCCAGGAGCGGATTTATCCACTGATTTTATCTCAGGCAGTCCGTCTATAAAGAATGTTGCTGTCTTACTAAGCCCCCATTTTCTTAACCGTATCTTTAATGTTCCATTAGGCATAACATGCATTGTATATTGTATCTCTGTATTGAATGTTGCAGCTGAGCTGGTGTTTTCTGCAATATCCCCTTCAGGAATAACTGCTGCAAGTGTTCCATGGCTTCCTGATGGAGAATAGAATAATAAAGCATTATCAAAATCCTGCTTTGGCGCGCAGCTGTATGTTATACCATAGCATTCAGGGTCTGCGCAGTCTGCAAGTGTATCTGATTCTTCAGGATTGTCTATGCCGTCATTGCACACTAACTCAACTTTTGTGCCCCCATATTTTGTGACACTGAATGTGACATCTCCCTGGCTGTCAGCGTGTATAGTATTCTTCATGTACTGGTTTGCTGCTGACTTTGCATTCAGGCTATTTGCTATATCCCCTGTTGTCCATTCTATTGGGTGCACATGTATGCGCCATGTTGTATCCTGTTCATATATAGGAGTCATATTCAGATAATACTGCCCGCACCTATCAACCTGCCAGGGAATCCAGTTATCAGTTGCGCCTCCCAATGTTGAATTTATTATGTCATCATCCTGTATAGTATAGGAAATCGAGTCATTGTAGAAAGCTATGCCATAAAGTGTTGTCTTATTTACGAATATCTGTTTGCATCCAGGAAGCTGCTTGTCATAGCAGTTGCTCTGGTTGATAAAGCAGCCAAGAATCCTGTCAGAGTGTGTAGTCAGGTTAAGGAAGCTTATGTTGAATTTATACTGATAGTTGCCAGATGCAGGCAAAGACGATGGCTCATTATAATATATTCCTTCTGGCAGGGAGAGGTTATCAAACCTTTCTGAAGTATTTACAGAGATTGTATATTTCTCATCGTATGTCCAACCTCCCTGCTCACAGTCTACAGTGATATTTATATCAGTAGCGCCCACATCCAATGTATGAATGTTCCATTGCTGCGTTGATGTAGAAAGCCCTCCTATATAATTTACAAAATGTGAATAGCTCTCGTTTGATATTATATCAAATACAGTCTTGTTAGCTATATCCAGACTTATATTGCAGTTTATCCCGCTCCTGTTCTCGAATGTTGATATATCTGCAAAGATTGTGTAATTATCAAAAAGCAGCAGCGAAGTGCCATTCATCGGCTGTGTTATAGTAGCATTTACATAGACATCAGTCACATCCACAAGCCAGTATCGCATATCTGAAAATTCACCGTCATTCACATATACATAAACCACTTTAAGGCCTGAGCTGTTGTAGTCAGGGACATAAGTGTATTCTGACCAGTTCCTGGGCGATATGGATGTCTCATTCTTTACTAGTATTCCGTCAATATACCAGGACACAGAAAGATTATTGTCATCATATGTGAAATTGTTCTCATTATCAGTGTCTCTGAAGGTTATATTGAAATTCTGGACCTGCTCTTCTGTAATTGTCCTGTTGTTAGCTGGATAGGAATCAACTATCTGTGGCTGGTGGTTCATCCATGTTAGATTTATGAACAGCGTGGTGTTGATTATGCTGTTAATACAGCCTATGCCATCATCAAAGGTTATCAGCACAGGATACATGCCAACCCAGTAATCATCATCCCTGTCAGGAACTGTGAAACTGAACCTTCCTGTATAAGAGCTTATATTGAAGAAAGTGCTATTATCAGTCCAGTAATAGATAAGACCAAGACTAGGATCAGTTATATTCATGTCATACTGGAAAGGAACAGACTCTCTTGCATACAAATAAGTATCATATGGGTCAAAAACAGGCATGTGATTATAGCACAATCCTGCCAGCCCTGTAACAAAGCCTGTAATCTCAAGAGAGCTGCCTATCCCTGCGCTTATGCTCAAGCTTAGGCTGATAAGCAGCATGCCTGATATGACTAATATGATTGCTGGTTTAGTATTTCTTCTCATTTTTTACTTTTATCCTCTTAAGAAGTATGCCTTCATCTGTAGGTATGACTAATAATTCATCTCCCTTTTTCCAACTTGTCAGCCTGATTATATTACTAGGAATAGTGATTGTAATCTGGCCTTTCTTAGGTTCCTGTATAAATACCATTTTGAATATTCATATAATACTTTTATAATATTAAAAGAATATTATTTAAATGTTTCGGAAAATCAGAATCATCATTCTGTTGTAGAGGATTCTACAACAGACATTTAAATTGATTTGCTCATCCCAGAGTAACAGGCACATTCAGAGGGAGACTAACGACATCTTTATAAAGCCCATGAGCTTTCCACTCAAGAGGGATAACATATTTAGGGGGAGTAAAAAATGGATGAAGGCAGACTGCAGAGAAAAATCACGCAGCTTGAAGAAGAGCTGGAGATACAAAATCAGATAATACAAAGTATGTCAAGCCCGCCATTGATAAGAGGTACTATCAGTGACATATTTGATGATAATACTATAGAAGTTACTATCAAAGACGCAAGATATGTGGTCACTTATGACCCAAGATTAGCAGAAGAATTAAAGAAAGGGAAAGATGTTTCTTTAAATCGCAACACATATTCTATAGTGTCTGTAACAGACGCGAAAAAAGAAGGAAAAATCACAATCGTAAGCGAAGTTCTTGATGATGGAAGAATAAAAGCAGAAGTAGACGGGAGTTTTGCTTTAATGCCTCCATATGAAGGTGTCAAAAGAGGGGATTCAATTATTATTGACAAAACAGGCGCAATGATAATTGACAATCTCGGAAAGCAGAACAAAAGCTTTGCTCTTGAAACAGTAGAAAAGCTTCCATGGGACAGGATAGGAGGACTTGAGGATACAATAGGGACTATAAAAGATGTAATTGAGACACCATTCCTGCACAAAGATCTTTATGAAAAATATAACAAAAGGGTTCCAAAAGGAGTTCTGTTTTTTGGACCTCCTGGATGCGGAAAGACCCTTCTTGCAAAGTCAATGGCATATAACCTTGCAAAAGCACGAGAAAAAATGACAGGAAGCAGGGCAAATGGGCATTTTATGAGCATAAAAGGACCTGAAATATTGAACAAATATGTTGGAGTAGCAGAAGATTCAATAAGGCAGATATTTGCAAGCGCAAGAGAAAAGAGCTCAGAGACCGGAGAACCAGTAGTTATATTTATTGATGAAGCAGAATCCATCCTTAAGATGAGAGGAACAGGGATATCAACAGACGTGTATGATTCAATAGTACCCCAGTTTTTGGTTGAAATGAACGGCCTTGACTCAAACTATAATGTCATTGTCACACTGGCGACAAACAGGCCAGATATTCTTGACCCCGCTCTTCTGAGACCTGGCAGGATTGATGAAAAACTGGAAATCAAAAGGCCAGGCAAAGAAGGAGGAAAAGAAATCTACAGAATATACCTTGAAGGCCTGCCATTCAGTAAATCAATTGAAAGAGAAGCAGAAGAATCAGACCAGTCTGCTATGAATTATCTTGCATTAGCTGCCTGCGAAAAACTGTTCTCAGATGAGAACATGATAGGCATGATAAATTTCTTTGACAATACATCAAAACCTGTCAGGTACAGGAACCTGATAAGCGGAGCTCTAATCGAATCAAGCGTACAGAGAGCTGTGGGGTATGCAATAAAAAGGGAGATAACCAATGGCAGCAGGGATATTGACCATGGAGTATGCATGTCAGATCTGCTGCAGGCAGTGGATGCTGAGTACAAAACACTTGGAACAAAAATAAGCAATCTGCTGACAGAAACAGATATTCATTTGATTGCAGGTGATAGATACGATCAAATCAGAAATATAAAATCTATAATGAGGTAATAAAAATGCAGAAAGAAGATCTAAAACAAGAAAACAAGAATCCAGAATACGATGGAGCAGGATTGCCTGAAGAACATAAACCAATAATTATCAAGATAAAACCAGGCACAGCTGCAGAAAAATCAATGAGATTTCTGCTGCCTTATGACCAGATAGGAGATCCTATAGATAATGTTGTTAAGTACGCTTTAGGGCTTCAAGAGGAGGATGGAATCAAAAGGGAAGGCCTTCGAATCCAGGAGAAGATTGGAATAGAAATGAAAGATAAGTATGGTGTTACAATCAATGGCGAGGCAATCAAAGGAACGAATAAATTGTCAGACTACATTAAAGACGCAAAATCTGTATCAGGAAAAAAGTATCTTGAAGCAGAAATAATCATAGCTGCAAAACAGGAAGGCGCAGTAAAGCTTGAAAACATGTTAGGATATAGAGGATATAGTATGCTAAAATAAGGACAGAAAGACAAAAAAAGTCAAAAAGAAAAAGGAATGAACTGCAATGGCGCTAAAAACATTTTTTTCAGATCTTGCATCAAGAGGCCCTCTATTCATAACTGGAGAATATGCCTATCTTATCAGCCCAAATCCTGGGACAAATTATGTTGGATTTAATGATTCGCAGGTTAAACTTGGCCTGGTTCCAGCAGGAAGCTTAAGCAGCCTTGTAAGGACATACAAAAACATCAGCAAAGATGAGATATATGATCTTAAGAAAAGATTCATAGAACAAAAAGCTGATTACGGATTCCAGACTGCTGAAGATAGAGGAAGGGATATTGACAACAGAAAATTATTTTCCTTTATTATCAAAGACCTTATGCCTTACCTAAGCGGACATAAGGAAGACATATCAGAACTGCTTGGCGAAGAGGTAAAAAAACAGGCAAAAGAAGATGAGAAAGAGATTGATGAAAAAGAACTTTTAGCTACAATAGACCAAGCCAAAAAAGAATTGTGCAATGAACAGGAACAATATGGAATGAAACAATTTAAAGGCAATACTCAGGATGAAGCCTCTTACTTAAGATATATTCTTGGAGAAAACCCAATATTAACACTCAATAAGATAGTATATCGGCTTGATGATATCACAAAAAAAGAGTCTCAAGTAGCTATTTCCATTGACGGAAAAATCTCATACGCAAGATTATCTCCTATTGCAGAAATCTATGAAATAGAGAAAAAATATTCAAAGTTCATTGAATGGAAGGCAAGAGGAGAAGCGGTTGATGAATTCTCAGATTATATCAGGCAGGTTCAGATGACAAAACTGGAAATAATAAAGGATTTTGAAAAGATCATGCAGCTGAAAGAGTTTAATGATGGAGATGTAGGGTTCTTAAGAAAAGACGGTTCAGTCTATGTGTACCAGATAATCCCTCCGTTTGCAATGCTTGATCCAAGACCTGTAAAAAAAGATGTAAGTTATGAATTCCCTGGATTAAGGGTAGGGATGAGGATACAATATGAAAACGGCAGAATATACTTAACCAGTCCCAAGTTATTTGAAGCAGAATGGCACCCTTTTGTAAAAAATAAAGATGAATCATTTCAAAGTCTTTGCGGCGGAAACATCCCTTCAAGGCTTGAATCAGATGTTGAATGGGTAGCAAAGGCGCTGGACGATGCAAAAAATCTTATTATGCATGGATTGACTCCAGGAAGTATAAGGAGGCATGACGGTGACAGTAAATACGGGGGGAGGTATTTTGGCACAGAGCTGGATGATAAACTAGACCCTAGAAAGATAAACATAAAGAAAGCAAAGAAAAAAGGATTGCTTATAACAAACAGATGGGATTGGAATAATGATTAAAACTGGGATTATGGTGATAAAAAATGGGAGATAATGATATAGACGAGTTGGAAATGCTTCTGGAACAGGCTGGAAATAATGAGAAGAAGAAAATAATAACTCCAAAAGACAGAATCCCAAAAACAATACCTATGACAGAAGGAGCATATAAAAAAGCAGACATGATTGGTCCTATTATTAAAAAACTGTCAAAATCTGATTATGAATGGTCAGCTTTCCTTCTCGCGCAAAAAGATGACCCTAAATACATTGTCAGGGATATCCACATACAGAAAGACCAGGACATAACATATGGTAATGTCAAGCTAAAAGGTGAGGATGTAGCAAAAGCAAGTGTAGAAATCCAGAAAAGGAATAAAGAAAAAGGAACAAACCTATATGTCATCGGCTGGATTCATGGGCATGGGCTTGGAATGCTAAGCCCTTCCGGTGTTGATAAGAACAATTTCAAGGTTGTGCTTAACTCTGTCAGCCTTAATACAGAGCAGCATCTAAGTGTGCCATTAAACCTTATAGAGACCAATGTAACAAAAAGAAAAGAAGATGGAAAGATAATATACTCTGGAAGCGCTGTTGAGGATGCAGTGATTGAATATGCTTTGTCCAATGACAAGCTCTTAGAAAAAATCCTGCAGGAACAAGACATCGATCCAGAAAAAGTAAATATTCTTAAGAAAGGAAATCTGCTTCTGGAATCATTGCTTGATGCAACAAAGATAAATTACTACCAGTCAAATATATTTGGTTTCTCATATTTTGTAATAATGAACAACAAGCACAGTAAGGAATATGCATCAATAGGATTAACAGCTGAAAAAGCAATAACCAAAACAGATTCCGCAGAGATTGTTGAAGGTCTGGAAATATCAAAAGTTCATGTTGAAAATGACATTGAATTCACAGAAAAGTCACTTAAAGCAGAGTTAAAGAGCAGGATACATATTCCTAAACCAACCATATATAATATTGAGGGGTTGAACTTGTTTAATAAGATTAAAAGTGGCAAGAAGAAAAAAGTAAAAAAGGGCAAAAAAAGAGTTTCGGTAGTTGCAGGAGATTACAACAAACATCAAACTGGATTACTTCCCAAAGGAAGTACACATCAGCAACATGAGACCAGCAACAGGACACACTATTACAATGTTTTGTATGTGGGTAGCATGGCGCTTAAGACTATTGAAGATAATATAATAAAATACGAGTCACTTGGTGCCAAAGGAAAGATGAGCGAGCTAAAAGAATTTATGAATATGATCCAGGAGATTGATTATGTTGTTGGTTTTAATGCAAAAGAAGAAATCATAAACAGCTATTTCGAAAACAAGTACAGCATGCAGAAAAACCTGTCTTTGGACAAGAAAAAAGATGTGAAGAAAGATGGAAAATGAGGCTAATATCAATAGGTATGACCGCCAGCAGAGGATAAAGGACTGGGATCAGGAAAAGCTTACAAAAGGGACAGTCACTATTATAGGCTCTGATAACCTAGCCAGATACATAGCAATGCCATTAGCTGCGCTTGGTGTAGGAAACATACGGATAATTGATTCAGCAAAAGGCTCAGATAAAGATATGCTGCTTGATATCCCCCTGGAAGGGAAAGTCAGATCACAAAGCCTTGAACAGGCAATAAAGAAAATCAACCCTGAAGTTAATGTCATAGGAATAAATTCCAGCTTATCAACTATTGCTGCGCAATATTTCCTGCAAGGCAGCGACATTGTGATAGATGCAACAAATGATAAGCTCTCTAAAAGCCATGTAATAGATTACAGCCTAAAAACTGATGTTCCTGTCATCAGCGCATCAGCCAGCCAGAACAAAGGGAAAATTATTTTTCATTACTATCATCAGGAACCGCAGCCAATGATACTTATGCCTATGCTTGAAGGAACAGAACAGGGAGACCTTATATCACTAGAGCTTGGAGGAGTAATAGCTGAAGAAACCAAAAAATTTCTGATGGGACATAAAGAACTGCTGAACATAGTCTATAATTATAATCTTGAATCTGATGAGCGCTTTAATTTTACCTCTGACAGGGAAATTAAAAACGCGGATAATCATTTCAAAGACAAGAATATCCTTATCGTTGGAACTGGAGCATTGGGTGGACCATTTCTGGGACCTGCAACAGTAATCAACCTAAAACCAGCAAGACTGGATATAATGGATTATGATACTGTAGAAGACCATAATCTTAACAGGCAAGTTTGTTTTTATGATGCTGTCGGAAGGCTAAAAGCAGAAAGATTAAAGGAAACCCTTATGGCAATTTCAGGAAAGGATATTGAAATCAACGCAATCATTGATAAGTTCACAGATCAATTCAAGCCTGATGTCAGATATGACCTTATATTTGACGCTGTGGACAGTTTCTTCACAAAAGCTATACTTCATAATTATGCAAAACAGAATAAGATACCCATCATAAGCGGAGGCACTGACTACAGGGCTTCAACTGTCATTGTATACCAGCCTGGAGAGACTTCGTGCTTTGACTGCCAGATAAATCTCAGCGAACTTGCTATCAAGACAGAGATTATCAGGAGAACAAGCTGCCTGCAGGCGCCTGACCCGTCTGTAATCATGACAAACCAGATAGCAGGAGCATTGATGGTAGGAGAAGCAAGATCAGTCCTAAGGCCAGACATATATGGCAGGCCTGTAAATGGAGAAATCAAGTATATATCTGACTTTGATTCCAGAGGAGGAGTCAACAGGCTGGAACGTACCTGTAACTGCCACACTAAAAAAGTCAGCTCATTAGAGCTTCCAGACCCGGAAAGAGTTGAGATAAAAGAAAAAGAAATAGATGGCAGGATAATCAAGCAAGTTTATCTCGATGGAAAGATGATGTAAAGATTATAACAAAAATTTGACAATTTATTGATTGCAAATCCGATCCCCACCATAAATGGAGGGGTATTACGGATTTGCATTATAGATTATCAAATTTTTGGAATCCAAAATTTCGCACTGAAGTGAAGGTATTAAACCCCAATAAAATTTCTTACGAAATTTTCGATAAAAAAGATGAAAGATAATATGAAAGATGACCTGAATCTGCTGGATGACCTGGCTGAAGAAGATATAATTGAAGAAGTTGTAAGATTAGATACAGATAATGATCCAATCCGAAAGATAGCAAGTATACTTGAAATGCAAAAGCCTGATTTTTATATTGATGAACTTGAAAGGATTGATTTCCCTGCAATGAGCCTTGCTTACTATTTTACAAAATCCTTGGATAAAGATACAGTGAATCATATGATTACTGAAGATCCAGAAAACATTTTCCAGAACATCCTGGCTTTTGATGAGCAGGACAAGCAAGATCGCAATTCATTAATCTCAAGACTGATTCCAGGAGATTCATCTGTGCACATACTTAAAGAATACCAAGATAAAACAAGAAGGGTAGCAGAACAAGGAAATACTGAAGCAGTGCCTCATATCCTGCAATACACAGATATAGATATATTTACGTCTATTGCTGCGCAAAAACTTTTGGAATCAATCCCATTATTAGCTTCACAGATAGAAAAAATAAATAATCCTGATGACCTGAAAGATGTGATATCATACTCCCAGCTTATATCATCTGCAAAGGATAAAAGGCTGCAGCGCAGACTGGCTGAACAGGCAGAGGATAAAGACAAAAATGTTAAAGAGATTCTTGAGAAGGGATTAAAAACATTTTTTTCAGAATATCCTCATTATTTCTCTATGCTGGATTCAATCAGGGAAGGAAAGAAGATAAATCAAACATCTGCCAAAAAAGCGCTGACAGAATTATTTGGCTCTAATATGAGAAAGTATGAACAGGCAGTATACCTATCAGAACTTATTGACGAACCAAGTATAATCAGAAGCTTATTCCCAAAATTAATTATGTATGGAGGATTAAAAAAAGACCAGATAGCCCATACATTATCACAGCCGGATTTTGCTGCCTTGTTCAATGATATAATTACAGAATATAATAAACAAAAAGGAATAAAACGAGGAGAGAAGATAAACCAGTTCAGGAATACGCAGAAAGAAGATTATAAGGATAATGCACAGGTAAGAGTAAAGAAAGGAAGCAAACATTTTGAGAAATACAAAGGACAGTTGGGAAAAATAGGCTCATGTGAATGCAATAGTTATTCCGAACTGGAGGTGAAATGGGAAAAAGGAACAAAGGCATGTTTCAATATAAAAGATCTTGAGACAGCAGTGCTTATGGATAATGATTTGGATGATTATATGCCAGAAAAGCTGAACTACCTGGGCTATGAAAATCTCTGCATGGAATTCATTATTGAATGTGAAAATACTAAAGAAAAAAGAAGGAATGGTTTTAAGAAAGGAGACAAAGTAGAAGTTTTTGGCAGTAGAAATACATATGGGTCTACAAGAGACGGAAGCTGGGGTTATGTTGAAAAAGTGAATCATAATAAAATACAGATAGAATTCCACCATGTTACTGGTAGGGAGGTTCATACCCCACACACTTTTACCATCGCTAAAAATCATGTTACAATCATTGAGCCAAAGAACAAAAGAAAAGATAAAACAAAAAGCTTTGAGGAGATAAAAAAAGAACTTGAGAACAAAAGCAAAGTTGGAGAATACATAAGGAAAGATTATAAGCTGCAGTTGATATCAAAGAAGATTGATATGATCTATGGATAATGAAATTTTGAGAAATGGAAATATGCTTTAATTGGAGGCAAAAATGCTAAAATGTAAAAATAAAATAGGTATAGAAAATAAAATATATTTAGTAAATGTCGGAAAGGCAGCAGAATATAGCAAACATTCGCATATTGCAGACGTGATATATGAAAAAATTGTTTTGGTTGCTTCTTCATATGATCAGGCAACAGAGCAAATAAGGGATTTCTTTACACAACAAAACCCAGATACAGAGAGAAAGAGATGGTTTATTACAAAATCACATGAAATAGAAATCCAAAGATTAAAATGGTCATTGAAACAAGTAATAGAAATCCTTGAAACTGCTGGTTATAGCTCTCTTCAGGAAAACTATACACCTGAAGCTGCAACTAAAACTCCAATGTGGAATGCAGCTTTTTCGAGGCTGTCTGAAAGATGATAAAATGATAGAAGATAACATAAACAAAACGCTTATAAATCACTACTGATTCTTATCAATAGATTAACAGAGTAATAAATCAATATAAATCAGCATAATAAAATAAATAAAATATTATAGGTGAGAATATGGCAGAAAAAAATGTTCCAGAAGCAAGCAAAGAAGAGCAGATAGGATTCCATAAAGGTGCTCTTAGCACTCTTGCAAAGGAAAGAGAAGAGATGGCAAAGATACTAAGTATTGTTGAATCATTGATGCAGATGCATCTCAAAGCACTGAAAGATCTGGGAGTGGATCTTGAAGCTCAGGCAAAAGAACTTGCGCAAGCTGCAAAGACTCAGATTGAGCCAAAAGGCACAGACAAGAAGATTGATGAGCTCTTGTAAACACAATATTTATTAATCTCTTTTTTTTAATCTTTTATTATGGCATCAAAATCAGCTAAAATCACATTCTATTGCTATGGCCATAGAAATATTCTTGGCACTCATAAGACTACACTTGAGTTCACAAAAGACAAGGAACTCACAAAGAATGGAAATTGCATCATAGGCATAGGAGCTGACTTTAAACTTAATGATATCAGGAAGCTGTTGGAATTTGATAATATCAGGATAAGGATTATTGTTGACAGCATAACTGAAGAAATAACTGCTGAAGTAAACAGGAATTTCATTGACAATCATGAGATTGTTGTGAGGATGGGCGAGTATGATTCTGACAGGACATTAGGGGTTAGGGCTGACAAAGCAAGCATACAACTGAAAAGAGAAATCATGGAAAAGATGAAAGACCCAAAGCAGAAGATGATTGTTGAGATGGAAGGGTTTGACAAAAAATAGGAGTAGAAAATTTTTGAAGATGAAAAGAAAAAGATTGAGAAAATCTGACATAAGAGAGCTGAATGAAAGCATTGAATGCTATGGTTACAAAGCAGGCAAGAAAGATAATGTTGAGATAGTTGAAGATGATGGTTTGAAATTTATTTCAATAAACAACAGGCCAATGTTCTTTTATCATCAGGATAAGATAATCCCAACACTTAAATCACTGCTTGATTGCGCAGATATCTTCAATGCAATTAAAAAAGCAGTTGTGGATATGGGGGCAGTTAAGTTTGTGACATCAGGAGCAGACATAATGCGGCCGGGAATTGTAGAGACTGATGAAGGGATTAAAAAAGGCGATGCAATAGCTATTGTTGATGTAAACAACAGGAAGCCGCTTGCTGTTGGGATTGCAATATTCAGTTCTGAGGAAATACAGGAGATGAAATCCGGGAAGGTTGTGAAGAGCATACATTATGTGGGAGATAATATCTGGGGATTTAGTGTTTGAAATAAGGACATAACTATCACTATATTTACCACTCAACCATAGTCAATAACCGAAAGGTTTTTATATACCTTATCAGTTTCTAAACTAATATAATGGAAAAACAAAAGATTGATAGCAAAACAAATCAAACAAAAAGAAAAGAATTAATTGTATTCCATAAATTTGGAAGTACTGCACAGAAATTAATAGAAGATATTGAATTTATAATTGAGCAAGGAGAAACTGAGAATATAAGAGAATATATCACCTCAGAACAGATTGAACTTGCAAGAAAAGACTACGAACTAATTCAAATCTTTGACGAAAAGCAGCTATACGGCTTTATGAACCTTATTAACAAATTTGTTCCACGATACAAAAATAAAAAACCTGATATAAAAAAGGAATTTATCATTAATTATAAAAAAATTGATAGTTTGACAAAAAACGAAAAATCTTTTAAAAAAAGTGTCCCTCTTGATAGGAGTGTCCAACAGGAACTGGAAAAATGTTCTGATCACAAATTTTCTTATAGATTTGTTCCTAAAAGTACTAAAAATCTCGAAGTTGAGATTGTGGAATCTCTTATTAGATGGACACCTACATACTCAAAAGGATTTAAGAATACACCAAGATATAAATCAGGAAACTATATAAGTATTGTTGAAGGGCGAGTAAAGAAAGCGAGAAGTCTGCAAGAGAAAATTTTTGATTTGTGTTATGATCTAGATAAGATTCCATTAAAACAAAGAAAAAGTAAAAAATATGCCAGACAGACTCGTAAGCGAAAAGAAAAAGAAATAAACAAGATCCATAGCCATTGTGGAATCACAGATAGAAAAGCATTGCGGATTATTACAAAAAGTGAAGATTTTATGTACAAAATTGCAAAAGAAATAGGTAATCTATTTGGGCAAAATTATGAAGATTATTACATTATGCCTAATCAAAATATAGGATCACAAAAATATAACAGTGATAGATTAAATACTGATTTAGATGGTATCGTAGAGGTTAAAGATTATGTCAAGTCTCCAAAAGAGAATGGGTATAGTTCAATCCATATGTTAATAAGGTATTGCGGCAGCATGTTAGAATTACAACTAAGAACAGAAGCAATGCATAAACATGCGGAATATGGGAAAGCTTCACACTATTCGCATAAGGGCAATTGCACTATAAGAAGAGAAGATTTCTTGAAACAAAATCCTCTAAGCATTCAGGTGTTTTCAATACTTGAAGAAATTTTTTGACAGTATAATCAGTAAAGTGTTAAGTTTTAATGTTTTCAGTCAGTCACTCACCACTAGTCTTCTTGCTTTTGGCACAAAATTCAATATCCTGTTCTCCTTAAATAATCCTGATCCAAGATAATCCTTATTGTTCTTTATTATCTGATAACCACTTAATAACTCTCCTTTTTTCTCATCAAAAGGTATGTCATATCCTTTCATCCAAAGCCTTGCAAGCTTGTCATTTATCTCAATAACATTCTTTTTTGCATGAGGGCCTATCAGCTGTGAACCTTCGATTGACAGCCTGATGCTATCTTTGGCTATCTTTGCTAGATACAAGCCTGCAGAGTTTATCCGCAGCTTACTAAATTCAATCCCTGCAATATCCTTATTCACAATAAATATCTTTTCTTCTTTTCCTTCAAGAAATACATAATCAAGTTCCTTATCAAAATCCCATTGCTCTTTCAGCTTTGAGAGAATTGACCTGATCTCCTTACGTTTAAGGATTCTTAGAGTTTTTTTGAGATATGGCATAGTATAGTGATATTGTTTTTTCTATAACAAAAATTTGACAATTTATTGATCACAAATCCTATCCCCACCATAAATGGTGGGGTATTACGGATTTGCATTATAGATTATCAAATTTTTGGAATCCAAAATTTCGCACTGAAGTGA